>CAZQLF010000070.1:0-9272 GCA_964594035.1 uncultured Rhodospirillaceae bacterium
GGTCAAAGACGAAGCGGGCCGATCCGAAATTTGTCAGGCGTTGTGGCGAACCGGCAACAATTGGCGGGCGATTGTTGCGCAAATCGTCGGATGTATTTGCTGATTGTTTTGCGCGGCGGTTATTTCTTGCGAAACGTATCCAGCGCCACAACATCGGCGCCCTTGCGCTCCGCGCTGCTGCTGGCCGCAGCGGCCGGCGATTCGATCTGTTTCGTCGCCTTGAGCGCCGGCGGCTTTGCCTGCAGCTCCTCCTCATTGGCTTCGAATTGCAGGCCGAACTTGACCGACGGATCGGCGAAGGCGGTCAGCGCCGAGAAGGGGATCGTCAAACGTTCATGCCGCCCGCCGAAGCTGAGCGTGATGGAAAAGCGATCCTCCTCCACCACCAGATCCCAGAACTGGTGCTGTAGGATGATGGTCATCTCCTGCGGATATTGCTGATGCAGCCAGTCGGCGATGCCCACGCCCGGCCGGTCGGTGTGGAAGGTGATGTAGAAGTGGTGGTCGCCAGGAAGGCCGCGCTGGCCCGCTTCGCTCAGCGCCTTGCGCACGACTCCGCGCAATGCCTGCTCCACCATGCGATCATAGCGTAACCAGCTCTCGGCCATGGCCCGAGGAACTCCCATCCCAGATGCTTGCTCTTTTTCTTCACGCTCTTCCGATTCGTTGACCGGAAGTGGGGGGCCTTCTGTTGCCCGGCGCCCCCCGGACCGCGCTTACCTATTAGGCAGCGAGAGCCAAACGGTTGTTGTCGTTGGCACTTCTAGTGTAGCCCGATAACGGTGGTACCATGCCGGGCGAAAACCATGCCTTTACCACGCGCGTCGATCCTGTTTCGCCCCCATGGACGGCCGATTCCTCGAATCGGCCGGAAATTTGGTGGAGGCGCCGGGTACTGCCCCCGGGTCCGCTACGCTTATGCCGCAAGGCGTTTATCGCCATAGTCGGTTGCCCGACATCTGAAATATAAGTGTCTTCTCGACGAATCGAAAGGGGTGGCGAGAGGGCCATGGGGAGCGACACGGATCAGGATCGCCAAATCGCCGAATCGCGCGCCGCGAGCGAAACCACGCGGCGTGTGACAGTTCCTGCGCTGGAAGAAATTCTCTATTCGCGACTGCCCGTGCTCGACCACGGATTCGTGCGTGTCATCGACTACATGGGCGATGACGGCGCGGTGGTGCAGGCCGCCCGCGTCTCCTATGGCCGCGGTACCCGCAAGGTCAGTGAAGACAGCGGCCTGATCAATTACCTGATGCGCCATCGCCACTCCACGCCCTTCGAGATGTGCGAAATCAAGTTCCACGTGAAGCTGCCAATCTTCGTGGCGCGGCAGTGGATCCGCCATCGCACCGCCAATGTGAACGAATATTCCGCGCGCTATTCGATCCTCGACAACGAGTTCTACGTGCCCGCACCGGCGCAACTCGCCGCCCAATCCTCGAGCAACCGCCAGGGCCGTGGCGACGTGCTGGAAGGCGAGGAAGCCGCTGCGGTGCTGAGCCTGCTGCGGGCGGATTCGCGGCGCCAATACGATCACTACATGACGATGCTGAACGAGAGCGACGCGGGTGAGGCCGTCGATGCGGGCAAACAGGGCCTCGCACGCGAATTGGCGCGCATGAGCCTGACGCTGAATTTCTATACGCAATGGTATTGGAAGATCGACCTCTACAATTTGATGCATTTCCTGTCACTGCGCGCCGATCCGCATGCCCAGTACGAGATTCGCATCTATGCCGAGGCGATGATCGAGGTGCTGCGCCGCTGGGTCCCCATCTGTCATGAGGCTTTCGTGCAGCACCGTCTGCGCGCGGTCACGCTCTCTGCCGGTGCGGTCGCGGTGGTGAAGCGTTTGATTGGCGGCGAAACCGTGACCCAGGCGACGAGCGGCCTTAACAAGCGCGAATGGACAGAATTGCAGGCAGCGCTGGAGCTGAAGAGCTAGCGTTCCGCTACTCGATCACGATCCGCGGTGCGGCTTTCTGCGGCGCGCCCGACACTTTCTGCCAGACGCGTTCGGCGATGGCGCGGTAAGTCGCGCTATGCGCGCTATCGGGCTGCGACACGACGATTGGCGTGCCGCCATCGGAGGTTTCGCGGATCGCCATATCCAGTGGAATCTCGCCGAGAAATTCCGTGCCGAGCTTCTCGGCCTCGCGGCGCGCGCCGCCATGGCTGAAGATGTCGCTGCGCTCGCCGCAATGGGGGCAGAGGAAATAGCTCATATTCTCGACGATGCCGAGGACCGGCACGTCGACCTTGCGGAACATGTTCAGGCCCTTGCGCGCATCGAGCAATGCGATGTCCTGCGGCGTGGAGACGATGACGGCGCCCGATAGCGGCACCTGCTGGGCCATGGTGAGCTGCGCATCGCCGGTGCCGGGCGGCAGATCGACCACGAGGATGTCGAGTTCGCCCCATTCGACATCGCGCAGCATCTGGTTGATGGCACTCATCACCATGGGGCCGCGCCAGATCATCGGCGTGTCCTCCGGTACCATGAAGCCCATGGACATCACCTTCACGCCGTAATTCTCCATGGGCAACAGGCGCCGGCCGTCAGGTGATGACGGTTTGCCGGAAATGCCCATCATGCGCGGTTGCGATGGGCCATAGATGTCGGAATCGAGCAGACCGACCTTGAGGCCAAGCACCTTCAGTGCGAGGGCCAGATTGACCGCCGTGGTCGATTTGCCCACGCCGCCCTTGCCGCTGGCGACCGCAACAATGCTGCGCACGCCGGGGACGAGCGGTTTGGCTGGCTGGGTGCGGCCCGTTGCGGCCGATGCTGGGGCGGCAGGCGCCTTGCCCTCATTGGCGGGACGTTCGGCGGTCAGCACCGCGGAGACCGAGAGTACGCCGGGCAGGGAATCCACGGCCTTTTCCGCCGCACGGCGCAGGCTTTCCAGCTTCGGCGCGCGGGCGCGATCGACCTCGATGGAAAAAGCGACATGTCCGTTGCGCAGCGCCAGGCCGGACACCATCCCAAGATCGACGATATTGCCGCCGCGATCGGGGTCGCTGATGGTCTTGAGGCGCGCCAGCACGGCTTCTTCAGTCACGTCCGCCACGCTTGAAATCCTTGTTTTATTTCCGATATCTGGACCGCCGCGACGGAAGCACTCCCGGCGGGCCTTGCGATTCAGCGCAAGCGCATCTTAAGTAGTGCCTTCGGTCGCCCTTGGGAAGCGGCCACCAATGCCGAACGCCGGCCACGAAGGGGACGCTAAGCATGCCGTGGAAGAACCAGAGTGGAGGCGGCGGTCCCTGGGGCACAGGCGGTGGCGGGCAGGGGCCCTGGGGCGGCGGCGGAAGGCCGCCCGATCTCGAGGACATGCTGCGCAAGGGCCAGGACCGGGTAAAGAAGCTGCTGCCCGGCGGCTTCGGGCGCGGCCGGGCGCTGATCGCTATCCTCCTGGTGGGATTCGTCCTGTGGCTTTTGACCGGCTTTTATCGCGTCGAGCCGGATGAGCAGGGTATCGCGCTGATCTTCGGCCGGGTGTGGAAACAGACCGGGCCCGGTCTCAATTACAACCTGCCTTCGCCAATCGGCGAGGTCTATACGCCCAAGGTGACGCGCATCAACCGCGTCGAGGTGGGCTTTCGTTCAAACGGCGACAACGACAGCAGCTCCTCGCCCCAGGACGTCCCGGAAGAAAGCCTGATGCTGACCGGCGACAAGCGAATTATCGACATGCAATTCACCGTCTTCTGGGCGATCAAGGATCCGCAGCTCTTTCTCTTTGCCATCGATGCGCCGGAGGACACGGTCAAAAACATCGCCGAGGCGGCGATGCGCGAGATCATCGGCCGCTCCGACTTCGAATATCTGCGCACCAAGGGCCAGGCGGAGACGGAGAAAGAGGCGTTGGACCTGATCCAGCAGCTGCTCGAGGACTATCATTCGGGGATTCAGGTCAGCCAGGTGGCGGTGAAGAACATCGCCCCGCCGGCGGAGACGCTGGCCGCCTTCCGCGACGTCGCCGCGGCGGGCGTGGATGCCAGCACGTCGGTGAATGAGGCCCAAGCCTATTACAACCAGATCACCAACAACGCCAACGGCCAGGCGCAAAAGATCCTAAAGGATGCCGAGGCCTACAAGTCGCAGCGCATTGCGATCGCAACCGGCGAGGCCAAGCGCTTCGAGGAAGTGCTGGCCGCTTATCAGAAGGCGCCGGACGTCACCCGCCGGCGCCTCTATCTTGAAGCCATGGAACAGCTGCTGAAGGGCATGAACAAAGTTCTGGTCGATCCGCACATGTCGGGCACCGGTACCGTTCCCTATCTCTCGCTGAACGAGCTGCTGAAGAATGCCGGAAGCGGGGCCTCGTCCGCGGCGCCCACGACCGGCAGCACGGGAGGCGGGCAATGAGCCATCGCGGTTTCGTCGCCACGATCGTTATCGTGATCGCGGCTTTCATCCTGCTCTCCTCGTCCTATTACATCGTCTATCCCAAGGAATGGACGCTGGTCCTGCAGCTGGGCAAGCCGGTGCGCGTGGCGCCGGATCCGGCCGTGCCCAACGCGCTGGTTCCGGGCACCGGATCCGGGCTCTATTTCAAGATCCCCTTCGTCCAGAATGTCGTTTATCTGGACAAGCGCGTGCTGAATTTCGACGCACCATCGGAAGAAGTGCCGACCCTCGACCAGAACCAGGTCATCGTCTCGGCCTACGCGCGCTTCCAGATCGTCAATCCGCTGCTGTTCTACCAGACGGTCAACAACGAAGACGGTGTGCAGGCCCGGCTACGTCCCATCATCAGCTCCAATTTGCGCCGGGCTCTCGGCGACGTGCCGATGGCAACGATCCTGACCAACCACCGCGCGGAACTGATGAAAGAGATCACGCAGCAGGTGGATATCGAAGCACAGCAGTTCGGCATCAAGGTGATCGACGTGCGCATGAAGCGCGTCGATCTCTCGCCGGACAATGCGGAAGCGATCTACAAGCAGATGCAGACCCAGCGCCAGCAGCTCGCCACGGGCTTCCGCGCCACCGGCCAGGCCCAGGCGGTCGCGTTGCGCGCCGATGCCGACAAGCAGCAGGTGATCATCCTGGCCAATGCCCGCCAGCAGGCGGACATCCTGCGCGGCGAAGGCGATGCGGAAGCTACCCGCATCTATGCCGAAGCCTATGGCAAGGATCCGGGCTTCTTCGATTTCTACCGGTCCATGCTGGCCATGAGCACGGCGCTCGCCAGCGACACGACCACCTATATCGGCCCGCCGAATGGCGACTTCTTCCGCTATTTCCTGAGCCGTGATGGCGTGAAGCCGCCCGCCCCGGGACCTGGCGCACCGGCACCGTCGACCACCGCGCCCTGAGGAGCAGATTTGGTGCCGCTTGGACTGGGCGACGCGCTGACGGCGCTCGGTCTCGTGCTCGTGATCGAAGGGCTTTTTCTGGCTGCCGTTCCCGACAGGCTGCGACGCGCATTGACCGTAATGATGTCGCAGCCGCCGGCTTTGTTGCGCGGCCTCGGCCTCGGCGCGATGGCGGCCGGGGTGCTGCTGGTCTGGCTCGTGCGCGGCTGATGGAGCGGCGCCGAGTTCACGAAAAACTTAACCCGAAGCGCGCGAAAATGGCCTATGTTGCGCTCCAATTGGCGGCTGCCGGCGGCACCCGGGTCGAACATCGAACGGGCGCGGATCGGGGCCATATCCTGATAATCTCGCAGCGCAAGAGGGGGCGGCTTGGCGCCGCCACCGGCTTGCAGGGAGTCCGCACGTGATCGATCGCCTGCTCCATCGCCTGACAGCAGCCCCGCTTCTGGCTGGCCTGCTGTTCGGTCTTTCTTCGCTGGCCGTGGCCCCGCTGACGGCGCAGCCGGCCTTTGCCCGGGGTGCCCCCGATGGCTTCGCCGATCTGGCGGAAAAGCTGCTGCCGGCCGTGGTGAATATCGCCACGACCCAGAAGATTACCGATGCCAGCCGCAACGATCCGAATCTCGAGGACCTGTTCAAGCAGTTCTTCGATCGCCAGAACAAGGGTAACGGAAATGGCAGCGGCAACGGCGACAATGGCGATAACGGGGACAGCGACAATGGCGGCAGCGGCGGCAACAGCACGCCCCATGAGGTGACCTCGCTCGGCTCCGGCTTCATCATCGATCCCGCCGGCTACATCGTCACCAACAACCACGTCATCGAGGGGGCTGAGGAGATTACCGTCCGGACCCAGGACAATACGGAATACAAGGCAAAGCTGATCGGCCACGATCCGAAGACCGATCTGGCGCTGCTGAAGATCGATTCACCCACGCCGTTTCCGTTCGTCGAGTGGGGCGACAGCGACAAGGCGCGCATCGGCGACTGGGTCGTGGCTATCGGCAATCCGTTCGGACTTGGCGGCAGCGTGACCGCGGGCATCGTTTCGGCGCGCCAGCGCGACATCAATGCCGGACCCTATGACGACTTCATTCAGACCGATGCGGCCATCAACCGCGGCAATTCCGGCGGCCCGATGTTCGACATGCAGGGCAAGGTCATCGGCATCAACACAGCAATCTTCTCTCCCTCGGGCGGCAGTATCGGCATTGGCTTTGCCATGCCGGCGTCGCTCGCCAAGCCTGTCATCGCGCAGCTGCGCCAATACGGTCATGCGCGGCGCGGCTGGCTCGGCGTGCGCATCCAGAGCGTGACGCCGGAACTGGCCGAAGGCCTGAAGATGCCCAAGCCCATGGGCGCCTTGATCGCCGCCGTTACCGACGGCGGTCCCGCGGCCAAGGCCGGTATCAAGCAGGGCGACGTCGTCGTCAGCTTCAACGGGCAGGAGATCATCGAGATGCGCCATTTGCCGCGCATCGTCGCCGAAACGCCGTTCGACACGCTGGTGCCGGTGACGGTGCTGCGCCAGGGCAAGGAGCTGAACTTCCAGGTGAAGCTGGGCGAGCTGGATGAAACGGCTGAAGCCAAACAGGGCGGCCCCGATACCCAGGCGCCCGAAGCCCCGCCCGCCAAGACCAACACCGTGCTCGGCCTGTCGCTGGCCGAGATGACCCAGGCGCTGCGGCAGAAATACAGCATCGCCGACGAAGCCTCCGGCGTGGTTGTGCTCGACGTCGATTCCAAGAGCAACGCCGCCAGCAAGGGGCTGAAGCCCGGCGATGTGATCGTCGAGGTGGACCAGGGATCGGTGACGACGCCGTCGGACGTGCAAAAGCGCATCGATACGGCCAAGGCCAACGGCTTCAAGGTCGTGACCCTGCTGGTCTATCGCCAGGGCGATTTTCAGTGGGTCGCAGTGCGCACCGACCAGGGTTGAGCACGAGCGTAGCGACGGAAACGCCGCCCGCCGTCGTGGGATCGCCCGGGCGGCCCTTCCTCATCGTCACCGGCCCTACGGCCAGCGGCAAGTCGGCGCTGGCACTGGCGATTGCCCGCGAATTCGACGGCATCATCGTCAATGCCGACAGCATGCAGGTCTATCGGGAACTTTCGATCCTGACGGCCCGGCCCGGTCCCGCAGAACTCGCCGCCGTACCTCATCATCTCTATGGCGTTCTTCCGGCAAGTGAGCGCTGCTCCGCCGGGCGCTGGCGCGACATGGCGCTGAAGGCGATGGGGCAAGCGCCACCGAAGCTTGCCATCGTGACCGGCGGAACGGGACTTTATCTGCGCGCATTGCGCAGCGGTCTTTCGCCCATTCCCGATATTCCGCCCGAGGTGCTGCGCGAGGGTGTTGCGCGGCTGGTTCGTATCGGCGCTGCGGCGTTGCATGAGGAACTAGCCGAGCGTGATCCAGAGACGGCAGAACGTCTCAATCCGGGCGATAGTCAACGCATCCTGCGCGCCTGGTTGGTGTTGGAAGCGACAGGCAGGACGCTTGCCGATTGGCAACGAGAGCCTCCGGCCGGGGAGCGAGCGCCTTCGCTGGCGTTCACGCTGATGCCGCCGCGCCAGTCGCTTTATGCGGCGATCGACCAGCGCTTCCGCCGCATGGTGGAGCTGGGCGCCATCGAAGAAGCGCGCGCTTTCCTGGCCCTTGGTCTCGACCCATCGCTGCCTTCCATGAAGGCCGTCGGCGTGCGCGAGCTCGGGCGCCATATGGCCGGCGACATCACGCTCGAGGCCGCGATTGCTGCAGCGCAACAGGAGACGCGACGCTATGCAAAGCGCCAAATTACGTGGCTTCACCATCAGATGGCCGATGCCGAGTCCATAAATGCGCAATTTTCGGAAAGAAACTTGCCTGATATCTATTCGAAAATTCGCCATTTCCTGTTGACCGTATGTTAGTGAAACACTAGGGTCCGACGGTTTCAGCGGAAATCCTTGGGGTTTTCGGGCTATCTTGCAGGTGCGAAGGAGCGGGCGTTATGCCGGGTCAGGAACTGACAGGCGCGGGTATTGTCATCAAGGCACTGGTCGACCAGGGCGTCGATGTGATCTTCGGCTACCCCGGCGGCGCCGTGCTTCCGCTTTATGACGAGCTGTTCAAGCAGAACGCGCTCCGCCACATCCTGGTGCGCCACGAGCAGGCGGCTGTCCATGCCGCCGAAGGCTATGCCCGCTCGACCGGCAAGGTCGGCGTCGTGCTGGTGACCTCCGGCCCCGGCGCCACCAATGCTGTGACGGGCCTGACCGATGCGCTGATGGATTCGATCCCCGTGGTTTGCCTGACCGGTCAGGTTCCCACGCACCTGATCGGCAACGATGCCTTCCAGGAGGCCGACACCACCGGCATCACCCGGCCCTGCACCAAGCATAACTACCTGGTGAAGAACGTTGCCGATCTGGGGCGCGTGATGCACGAGGCTTTCTATGTCGCGCGCAGCGGCCGGCCGGGCCCCGTCGTGGTCGATTTGCCGAAGGATATCCTGCAAGCCAAGCACACCTACGCCAATGGCGCAGCCGTGAAGCACAAGAGCTATAACCCGCAGGTCAAGGGCGACACCCGCGCCATCGAGCAGGCGATCGAGATGATGGCCAAGGCCAAGCGGCCGCTGTTCTATTGCGGCGGCGGCGTAGTCAATTCCGGACCGGCGGCTTCGCAGCTGTTGACCCAATTCATCCGGCTCACGGGCTTTCCCTGCACGCTGACCCTGATGGGGCTTGGCGCATTTCCTGTTTCCGATCCGCAGTATCTCGGCATGGTGGGCATGCACGGCATGTACGAATCCAACATGGCGATGCATGACTGCGACGTGATGATCAATATCGGCGCGCGTTTCGACGATCGGGTGACCGGCAAGATCGCCGCCTTCTCGCCGGGCTCGAAGAAGATCCACGTCGATATCGACCGTTCTTCGATCAACAAGAACGTGCAT
>CAZQLF010000071.1:0-9152 GCA_964594035.1 uncultured Rhodospirillaceae bacterium
CGCATGGGGGCGGGCGAACGCATGGTTGCGGCCAACAAATGGGCCGGCTGGAGCGAAGCCGACATTCCCGACGAGCGGCCGGTAAGTCCGCATTTGACCCTTACCGGACTCGCCATTCGATCGCCCCGGGCCTAGGATTTGGCGGTCGTAGCGATCTTGCCAGGGCAGCTGGCCACCGAACGTCGCCGCGCTGCCATCCTTGCCGCCGATGTTGTCGGCCATAGACGGCTAGTGGAAGCCGACGAGGCGGGCACGCTCGCCACGCTCAAGGCGCGACGCAACGGGTGCCGGAGCCGCTCGTCGCCAAGCATAGGGGCCACATCGCATGACGTCTTCTTCTCACTACGCTCACGGCACCGACGCGGCAGAACAGCAGCGCCTGACCACGATGAACCGGCTCTTGAACGACAGGTGCCTTGCGGCCGCGTGCCTGAGCACCGGTGACCGAGTGGTCGATTTTGGTGCCGGCCTCGGCCAGTTTTCCCGTGCCATGGCGCGGGCCACCGGCGTCAAGGTCGTCGGGATCGAGCGTAGCGACGAGCAGATTCGCGGCGCGATGTCGCAAGCATCCTCAGAGCAGGAAGCTCATCTCCTCGAGATGCGGCAGGGAGAGGTTGAAGCACCCCCTATCGAGGGTGCCGAGTGGGGCACCTTCGATGTTGCACATACGCGCTTTCTGCTCGAGCACCTCCGCGATCCGATGATCGCGGTACGGAACATGGTTCGCGCGGTCCGCCCCGGGGGCCGGATCATTCTGGCTGACGATGATTGTGAAGCATTGCGCCTTTGGCCCGAGCCGCCGGCGCTGGCACCGGTGTGGCGCGCCTATCAGCGAGCTTATGATCGCCATGGCAACGATCCCAGCATAGGACGACGTCTGGTGCAGCTTCTGCACCAGGCGGGTGCCGCGCCGAAGAGCAACACATTTGTCTTCTTCGGCTCCTGTTCGGGTGAGCCGGACTTTGAGAATTACGTGCTCAATATCGGCAGCGAAATCGCGCAGTCGACCGATGACATTGTCGAAACAGGCGTCTCGCGAGAGATGGTTGAGCGTGCCATCGCGGAGCTCGGAACGTGGCGAAAGGCGCCTGATTCGGCAATTTGGTATGGCATTTTCTGGGCCGAGGGTGTGAAGCAGGAATAGCCGGGCATATTAGCTGCACTGATGGTGTCGGCTTGAACCCGGATCCGCGATTGCCATGCCATCTTGTCGTGCCGCCCGCCTGTCGCGCGCACCGCTGCCGGGAGTTGCCGACATCCACGCCTGAAGAGCGTCAGGTCCACTTTTGACCGACATCGGGCAACAGGCGGGCTCCCTATAGATGGGGAGCAAGAGTTAGCCAACCGCACCATAGCGGCGCGGAGGACCCTTGCAATGCGGCATGACTGGATGAACTGCACCAAGTCCGCCGGGCTTTTAACCGCCCCATAGGATGTCACCGCGCCCCCGCAGCAGACTAAGAAACCATGGGCTTTGGCAAACCGAGGCGAATACCCATCGTCACCTTTTGGTCAGACCTAACCAATATGCTTTTAAGAGGATCGTAATAGGCAAATGTGCCAGTAAACAGATCCTGAGGAGGTAAAACGTGGCACAGCTCTTATGGACGCTGAAGGAGCACATCGGCCCCCGGCCGCGTATAGGTCACGCAATGGCCTATGACAATCAAGGTCGGCGTGCGACTTTGTTCGGCGGGCACTTTTTTCAGCCCACACGCCTGGGCGACACCTGGGGATGGGACGGGCAGAGCTGGACTCAACTCGATGATATTGGTCCAAGTCCGCGCTCCGATACTGCCATGGCGTACGACGCCACGCGTCGGGTAATGGTGTTATTCGCCGGCACTGACGGCAGCACCCAGCTCAACGACACCTGGGAGTGGAATGGAGAGGATTGGACCCAGGTCGCCGATGGCGGCCCGGCGGCGCGCACAGGACATGCCATGGTCTTCGATAGTTTGCGCAACCGCGTGATGCTCTTTGGTGGTGAGGCTGGCGCGCAGGGCGTACTAGGCGATACCTGGGAGTGGGACGGGAGCGAATGGGTCCAGATACAAGACACCGGGCCGGCGCCTCGACAGCTGGCTGCTATGGCCTTTGATGCCACGCGCAATCGTGCCGTTCTGTTTGGCGGTGTCGGAGCAAGCCAGACCTTTGGCGACACGTGGGAGTGGGACGGTAACGCGTCGACAAACGTCTGGACGCAAGCTTCCAGCTTCGGTCCACCGGCATGCCTCGGTGCGACGATGATCCACACGGGACAGCGTGCATTACTTTTTGGCGGTGCCTCGGCGCTAACGGCGGCGGCGACTTTGTTTAGCAACAGCTGGGAGTGGGATGGCGCACATTGGACGATTCGCCAAGACATGGGCCCCGGACCTCGATCGGGCCACGCCATGGTTTTCGATTCAGGACGGAGCCGGGGGGTACTCTTCGGCGGCACCGCAGTGCCGCCTCAGTCGGAAGCCCCGAATGTGCTCGGCGACACATGGGAGCAATTTACTCAGGGCACCACAGGACAGTCAGGCACCACTGGACTGGCAGGCGGCGGGGGATTTGGGACGGCGAGTGCCAATGGAATTTCTGTCAGTAGTAGTGGGGGCGGTTCGTATGGTACGGGTGGCAGCGGTTCGACATGAACAAGGCAAAATTTTTCGAAGGACTCGAATCCCGATCGCCCGTATGCCGATCAGTCTGGCGCGAGCTGCTGTCGAAAGGGTGGCGCCCACAGCCATGACCAGCTTGGCACGGATCTGGGCAAGCCAATCCGGGGGCTCCAGGCTTCACAGGACGCCGTCCCCAACGATTTTGAGCCAGGCTGGCTCATACTAGGAATCGGGTTTTCGGATCGCTAGGCGGATATGGATTGGGCACCTTGCGCAAGCCAGTTCTAAGCTCCTATTCGCGGTGCTTTTATTGATCGCAGCAGCGTGCGCACTTGCCCCGAAGGATACTCGGCGACTTTCTTTTGCGGGCCCAGTTTAAATCGGTCTTAAGGTGGTTCGCGCCACTTGCTAATTTCCGCTCTTGGCACCTAGCGGACGTAACAACATGTCGGTCTCGATGTCCGCTCTTGGGAGTGAAGCAGACTGATGGGTTTATGAGTACACGCCCTAGTTTGACGCTTCGCCGATGGGCGTGGGCTTGGTTCTGCGATTTCCCCGACGGTACGCCTTGTTCATGCGCATCCTTTGCTCGCCGGGGGCGGCACGTCGAGGGCCGGGTTGGCCTCGAAGAAACCCTCGGGTGGGATCTAAGGCGGCCGCACTATGAACGCCACCAGAATCACAAACGCAACAATCAGAGCGAGTTTCTCCTTCGGCACGCTAGCCGATCTCTCTCTTTGGCGTTTGGCCCGAGATGATGGCCTCGATCAATCAGACGGAAGATGCACGCCCTGAAGTACCTTGGCGATTACATCGGACTGCTTGTTTGGATCTGACATGGCTTCGGCACAATAAATCCTTGCGCTTTTTTTACGTAACCCGGTGGGCCCTCAAGCTCACCGTGCGGTATGCCGCTGAACTTTGCGAAAGCAAAGCATTTGAGAGGCCCGGAGCTTCCCTGGAGCTTGAAGATCGCTGTTTCATAACCCGCGATCGATTTCGTATCGCCCCATTCTGTCGTCTCGAGCTGTTGACCCCAGCTCGACATAAATAGGTCGCGGGGAGGCGCATCATAGAAATAGCCGTTGTGCCCAGCAGCGAGGTAAACGAGGTTTAGCAGAAAGTCCGAACCCTTTACGTAGATGTGCTTCACCTCAGCGGAGAGCCGCCCTTGATTGACGGTTTCTTCGGAGCAGTCCTTCGAAATACTCGGGCCATCGAAGGCCAAGCTAAATCCCTCACAACTCACCTTATTAGAGTCTGCTCTTGCCGCGGCGGGGCAGAACGCCAGGGCGAGTAGCGCGATAAACGCGTACGATTTCATATTCCCCCTCTAAAGAATCATTATTTGATCGGCCGCCTCCACTCATGAGATACGCGGTACTCTTCGCGTAAAAGCAATGGATGCGCTCTCGCTTAGGTTGTGTCAAGCATCAGCCAAGGGCACGATTGGCCCCAATAGCCGCGCAGGTCAGAATACTCGGAGAGACATGCCGTCAAAATGTCGGCGAGGTATGGAAAAGCAGATAGCCATGTGTTGCCGGCTGCAGGCGTGTTTAGTTAATGGCTTCGTCGTCCTGACGAGGCCTTTGCAGCTCTACGATCGCTTCCAGGATCCTACGCCAGACAACAGCGCCGTCTTTGTCGCCATCTACGACGCTAACACCGAGCGTGCGCATGATGTGATAAAGCATGTCCGGCCGCGGCAGACCTCCCGCTAGCCTGTGTGCATTGACCTCGCGGGATGTATCAGTTCCCGTTTCACCGCGCGGCGCCAGTTTCTAGTCACGATGCCGGCGGCAGTTCAAGCTCGATATGGTCAAGTACGTTTGTAGGCCCGCAGGAGGCCGGAAGAGGAATTGTTACGCTCCCTTGGGCGTTGTCCAACGTAGCGGTGGCGGAACAATATTGAGCGTCACCGTAACTGGCCCGTGCACGGCTACCTATTGCTCCATAGACCTCAATCGACAATTGCCGATCTTTCAGTGTGCCCTTGAGCGTGATTGGCTTTCCGCCGTTGCTTGCTTGGCCGAGTAACTGACCGTTTTCAAGTTGGGCGATCCCCTCTGCGACGCCAGCTCCAAAGTCGATCTTGAACGGCACATCGACCGGACCATTCGCTGCGCCCGCCGTCGCCTGCGATCCCGTCGACGCCGTCTGTGTTGTTCCCGACGCCGCGGGCGGATTCGCCGGTGGCGCGCTTGGCACGAAAAGAGCGCTCTGCGGCACGGCAAACGGCTTCGTTGTCCCCAGGGGGACAATCACTTCGGAGAGATGGTTGTTGGTGTGATCCTGCACCCGCACGGCAAACTCGGCCTGCGCCGAAGCGCTCGGCGTCCAGCGATAAAAGAGATAGCCCTGGGTCGAGGCGCCCGGCGCGAGGGTCGTCTCCTTCAACTGCTTCGCTGTGTAGTCCTGGATACGGGCGTTCTTGGCATTCTGCTCTGCCGATGTCGCGACCAGACCGCCGACGACTCCGAACATGAGCACACTGCCGACAATGCTGCCGTTCTCATCGATCTGTGTGGCCACCACCTGGCCCGCCAGCGGCGCCATCTGGTTGCCGCCGGGAAACACGAGGTAGATATCATAGGGTTTGACGTCGATGGGATCCTTGCCTTCGTTTTTTACGACGACATCCACGACAAGAAAGCCGGCCTTGGTGAAATCGGCGTTGAAGTACTGCTTCTGGCGCTGTTCATCGATGTAGGGATCGATCTTGGCGCCGTAGCCGTCAGCATTGAACACCAGATCGGAGTCAGTCGCCTGTTCGGCCGGTGCCGCCGTCGGCGTGTAGGAAGCACAGCCGCTGAGTAACAGCCCAGCCAAGCACGTCCCGGCGATCTTTCCCCGCATTGGTTCCCCCGAATAACGCAAAACTATATGGCCTTTAGGGCAGCATTTCGGAAATCCAAACGCGCCCGAGCTACCGAATGTCACGCTGCCGATCGAGCCAACATTTCGTACGACTCAGCGATGAACAGGGCGGTGCGACATCTAGGCCGCAATTATTCTGGCCCATCTATTGCCGATGTGCTCACGCATGTTCATTTCTATGCTGTCCGGCCGCGGCAGACGTCCCGCTAGCCTGTGTGCACTTGAGCCAGAAACGCCTCGGTACTGGCTTAATCGCACTCTTGGAGGGATGTTTAGCTTCTATTGAGTTGCAGGGTTGCGTCAAGCGCAGTGGGTGTCAGTTGAGGGCTTCGTTGTCCTCACGAGGCCTCTGCAGTTCCACGATCGCCTCCAGGATCCGGCGCCAGGTGGCAGAGCCGTCTAGGTCGCCATCGTCCGTCAGCACATAGTCCCGACCGCAACGTGATCGAGCTGCACCAGCGGGACTAGAGTTCAGGTCGGAATCCGCCGCGTGTGCCCGCCATCGACGACGATATTGGCACCGTTCACATAGCTCGCTTCGGCGCTGGCCAGGAAGGCGACCACATTGGCGATTTCCTCGGGCCTGCCCATGCGCCGCAGCGCGTTCTCCTCGACCACCTCGCGATAGACATCCGGCTGGTTGCGCTCCACATCGTGCCAGACTCCGCCCTCGAAATGGATCGGCCCGGGGCTGACCGCATTCACGCGAATGCCCTTCTTGCCGACCTTGCGGGAGAGCGACTTCATGTAGAACAGAAGGGCGGCCTTCATCGCGCCATAGGCCGATTCCGTATAGCCGTAATCCTGCGAGCCCGAGATGGAGGCGATCGCCACGATCGATCCCGCATCCGATTTCTTGAGCCAGGGCAATGCGGCATCGGCGCCGGTGACCATCTGCATGACGTCGATATCGAAGCCCTTGCGGAAATCGTCGGGCGTGCTCGTGGGCGCCATTGCGCTGGCATTGGCGACGAAGACGTCGAGCCCGCCCAGTGCTGCGGCTCCATCGTTAATCCAGGCCGCCAGCGCCTTGGGATCGGCGACATCGAGGGATCGAGCAAAAACCTTGGCGCCTTTGGCCTTCAGGGCGCGGGCGGTCTCGTCCACCTGGCTGGCGCTGCGCGAACAGATCGCAACCGCGCAGCCTTCGGCAACGAAGCGCTCGGCGATGGCGCGCCCGATACCGCGCGTCGACCCGGTGATAAAGACCTTGCGGCCCGTCAGACCAAGCGTCATGGCGCTCACCTTTTGGCAACGTGACCATTGGCAACGTGAATCACTGGCCGGCGCTCGCGCCACGGCATGACGCGTTCCAGTGCTGCACCCAGTTCGATCAGCAAGTGGTCCTCGCCTGGCCGCGCGCCGAACTGCACGCCGATGGGCAACCCGTTCGAATGCATGCCCAGCGGCAGCGACATGGCCGGCTGACCGGTGACGTTATAGGGCACCAGGAATTGCTGGTAACTCTCCTCATTGGTGACGAATTCGAGCGGCGGCAGATCCACATTCATGTTGAGCACGCCGAGCTTCGGCCCCGTCCGTGCCGTGGTCGGGGTCAGCCAGACGTCGTAGTCGGCGAAGAAGGCGCCGATGGCGCGCCGCGCCGTATTCATGGCGCCGAGCGCGTCGAGATACGCGGCATGGGAAACCGTTTTGGCGAACTCATAGAAGCGCAAAGTTCCCGCTTCCAGCGTGTCCGGCCCGATCTTGCGTCCCGTCTTGGCGGCATAGGCGTCCAGACGGCGGTCGAAGCCGAAGAACCAGATGCCAAGACAGGCGCGATCGAGGGCCGCGAGGTCGATCGGCGGCGCCGCTTCACTGACTTTGTACCCAAGCTTGGCGAGCGCCTTGGCTGTCTTCGCCACGGTGGCGGCAATTTCCGGGTCGACCGGCGTTCCTGGCAGCAGCCCCTTCGCTGACCAGGCGATCTTGAGCCGCTTGCCCGAGGGCCGCAGGAATTTGACGTAGGGCTTTGGTGCCGGCTTGATGACGAAGGGATCGCCTGGCTGGGGAATCGCAAGGCAATCCAGCATCGCCGCGGTGTCGCGCATGGTCTTGGTCTGGACGAAGTTCATCGCCATGCCATAGCCCCACTCGTCATAGAGGGGGCCGGAGGAAATGCGCCCGCGGGAGTGCTTGAGGCCGATGCCCCCGCACCAGGCGGCGGGCCCGCGGATCGAGCCGCCGATATCCGAGCCATGGGCCATGGGAACGATGCCGGCGGCAACAGCCGCGGCACCGCCGCCGGTCGATCCGCAGGCGGAATAGCCGAGCTTCCAGGGCGTCGAGGTGTTGCCGTAGAGCAGATTCTCCGAGGAACTCGCCATGGAGAATTCCGGCGTGTTCGTCCGCCCCAGGATGTTGACGCCGGAAGCCTTCAGCAGCGTGGCGAAGTTGCTGTCGACCTCGCCGGTCAGGCCCTGGCAGAGCCGGCTGCAGAACTCCGTCTTGCGGCCCTTCAGATGCGGGCCGACATCCTTGATGAGAAACGGCACGCCGCGAAAGGGGCCCTTGCCCAGCGTCTTGGCATCGAGTTGGGCGATCCGGTCGTCATAGATCTCGATGACCGCCTTCAGTTGCGGGTTCACGGTTTCCATGGCCTTGAGCGCGGTCTGCGCCAACTCGCGCGGACTCACCTTGCGCTTCTGCACCAGCTGCGCCAGGCCCAGCGCGTCATAGCGCGAATACTCCTCGAGATTCATGACTATGCTCCGATTGCTTGGCTGGGCCGCTCCGCTGCAGCGCCGGCAAGGGGATGCAAACACGCATGGCTGCGCCCTGCTCCAGCCGCAACGAAAGGTGGCGGGGCGCTAACGCAGGCCTCGGTTGCCCGGGCGCAACGCGGCGCGAACGCGCAACCCGGCTGCGGGTTGAGCGCGCTGGGGATCTCGCCGCTGACCGGTTTCAGATGACCGCGCCGTTTCGGGTCGGTCGATGGCACCGAATCCAGCAACCCTCTCGTATAGGGATGGAAGGGTGCGGCGAAGACTTCCCTCACCGGTCCTTCCTCGACCACGCGCCCGAGATACATGACCAGCACGCGGTCGGCGATATTCTCGACCGTCGCCAGGTTATGCGAGATGAAAAGGTAGCTCAGGCCGAGATCTTTCTGCAGTTTCTGCAGCAGATTCAGGACCTGCGCCTGCACCGACACGTCGAGCGCTGCCGTCGGCTCATCGAGGATCAGCAGCTTCGGCTCAAGGGCAAGCGCGCGTGCAATCGCGATGCGCTGGCGCTGGCCGCCGGAAAACTCGTGGGGAAAGCGCGACAGATGTTCAGCGCCGAGGCCGACTTCGCCCAGATGCCTGATGACTCTCTCGGTCAGGGCACGGCCTTTGAGGCGATACGCCGTGGTCAAGGGTTCGCCCACAATCTGGCGGATCCTCATGCGCGGATCGAGGGAGGAATAGGGATTCTGGAACACGATGGAAAGGCGCTGGCGCCAGGTCCTCTGCGCCGTGGTGCTGGCAGCTTCGAGATCGACACCCTCGAAGATCACCTTCCCGCTGTTGGGGTGGATGAGATGCAGAAGCGAGAGAGCAACCGTCGTCTTGCCGCAGCCGGACTCGCCCACGAGCGCGTAGGTCTCGCCGGGCGCGACCACCAAGCTGACATCCCCGACCGCGCGCACGACCCCCTTGCGCGTGCCGTAATAATTTGTCACACAAT
>CAZQLF010000072.1:0-9132 GCA_964594035.1 uncultured Rhodospirillaceae bacterium
TGCTGCGCAAGGTGATCGACCAGATGGAAGGCGATGACGGCTGGGTCAATCTGGGCGAAGTCGGCAAGCGCATCATCAATCTCTTCCCCGACTTCGATTCGCGCACCTATGGCCACGGCAAGCTGAGCGATCTGGTGGTGAAATCCGGCTCCTTCGACGTCGACCGCCAGGCGGGGCGCGCCTTGCGTATCCGCTTGAAGCAATCGGCCCGCTCCAAAGTAGCAAGAAACTAGCAGCAGTGCAGAGCCTTCCCGCTAACTGTTTCAGGTAGCGGCTGATTCACGCCTCAAGTTGATTCAACTTGAGGCGATCAGACGGTAGGATGTCAGGCGCATCCGCGGGGGATTGCCAGGTTGGACAACCGTCATGCTGGCCGACGATGTCGGCCATAGCGGGAATCTGGGATTGCTCGGGCCAAAGACCCGGCGAATCCCTGTCGCCTCTTGCTGCGAGCATGGCGGCCAAGTCCGTCGCGGGCCCGCAAACGGGCGTCTCGCACATATCCTGGCATGACAGTGCTGCCGGTATCGCAATCGCCTATCAAGGCGCCGTTCCGAATCGACCGCACGTTTCATCCTGCGGCCGCTTCGTTCTGGCCTGCGAAGGAGAGATTTATAACGGCAGCGCGTTGACCGGCGACTTGCGCGCAGCCGGTCGAGCCGTGGCCGATGGCGCCCATTTGGCAGTCATGGCCGAGGGCGCGGCCCACTGGGGTGTTCGGGCCATGCTCCGCCGGGCCAACGGCGCTTTTGCCGGCATTCTGTGGGACCGCGAAGAACGGACGCTCTATCTCTTCCGCGATCGTTTCGGGATGCGGCCGCTTTACTACGCGCAGCAGGGTCGTGACGTCCTGTTCGCCTCGCGGCTCAGCGGGCTGCGCGCCGTGCCGTCCTTCTCCGCCGAGCTCGACCGCGATGCGCTTGCAGGATATCTCCGCCTGCGCGGGGTGCCGCATCCCGCGACGATTTATCGGGACGCCCGAGCGGTTACGCCTGGCACGGTCCTGCGCCTGGATACGGCGGGCGCGCCATCCACGAAGACATACTGGGCCCTGGAAGAATCGGTGCGGGCCGGCCGCAAAAATCCGTTCGCCGGCAGCGCCGAAGACGCCGTCGAGGAAATCCATCGCCTGGTGTACGAAGCGGTGCGCGAGCGGCTGGATCGCGGTCCATTCGGCGTGCTGCTGTCGGGCGGCGTCGATTCGACGCTGGTCTATGCCATCGCTCATGACATCGATCCCAAATCCATCATTGGCTTCACCGTGGGCTACAAGGAGGCCCGCTACAGCGAGGCCCATTTTGCCGAGGCGGCCGCACGCCATCTCAAAGCTGAGCAGCATACGCTGGACGTGACGGGCGACATGGCCACGGACGCCGTTGCCGGGCTGCCAGATATCATTGACGAGCCAAACGGGGATATCTCTTTGATCCCCGCCTATCTCATTTCGAAGATGGCCCGCGGCCAGGTTGATGTTGCCTTCACCGGCGAAGGCGCGGTCGAACCACTCCGCACCGTCATTCCGTATTTCAAGGCAGGTGAGATGCTAAAGCGCATCGAGGCGGTGCCTCGGCCCCTGCGCTCGATGGCCAGCGCGGGAATCAGAGCAGTGCCATCCTCGATCTGGTCGGTTCTCGGCCGTCTCCTGCCCGGCCGCCATCGGCTGGACCATCTCGACTACCGCATTGACAAGATTGCACGTGTGCTGGCGGGCGATGACAAGGATATGTATCGCGCCTATCGCTCCTATTGGCTGGATCCGGATGAGATTGTCATCGGCGGCCGCGAGCAGCCCAGCGTGCTGGAGGATACAAGTGTTGCCGAGCTGGTGCCCGATTTTGTCGAGCGCATGAACTACGTCATGACGCAAACGACAATCATCGACAGCGTGACGGCCAAGGCCGATCGGGCGGCGGCGGCGGCGGGCCTGCGCTTGCGGATGCCCTATCTGCAGCCTGACTATGTGGATTTCGGATGGAGTCTTCCGCTCGACATACGGATGCGAAACGGGCGGCCCAAATGGCCTCTGCGTGAAGCGATGTGCCGTTATCTGCCCGCGGAAATAGCATTTCGCAAGCGGATGGGCTTCGAAATTCCGCTTGCCCTGTGGCTGCGCGGTCCGATGCGCGATTGGGCGGAGGATCTGCTGAGTGAGACGCGTCTGCGGCGCGAAGGAATCTTCAATCCGCTACCGATCCGCGCGAAATGGCGCCAGCATCTCAGTGGGAAAGCAGACTGGGCTGCCCCGTTGTGGCTCGTTCTCGTCTTTCAGTCCTGGAAGCAGCGCTGGCTTCCCTAGACGAGCCAGCATACTCACGGCATCCAGAGCTGCTTCCACGCCTGGAACATCAGAATGATCCAGAGCGCATCGCCATGGTTGCGGCGCTGCTCCTGATGCTCGCGCCAGCGGGCGCGAATGGGGCCGGGATTGAAGATGCCCTCGCGCCGCAGCCGCTTCTCATCAAGAAGATACTCGGCCCAGCCGCGCAGCGCCCCACGCAGCCAGGGACCAATTGGCACGTCGAAGCCCATCTTGGGCCTCTCCACCATCTCGCGCGGGACATGCCGGTGCAGGACTTGGCGCAGGATCCATTTGCCGGTCCGCCCCCGGATCTTGAAGCCGGGCGGAAGGCTCCAACCGAAGGCTGCGAGCCGGTGGTCGAGGAGAGGCGGGCGTACCTCCAGGCCGACCGCCATGGAAGCGCGGTCAACCTTGGCCAGGATGCTGTCGCACTCGATGGTGGTTATGTCCATGAACTGCATGCGCTCGACAAAATCCGGGATCGGGACAGCGAGGTGCGCATCGCCGGCGAGAACAGGTGTTTCCCGACCGCCCCGCACGACCTCGCCGGGCTCCTGCCAGTAACTCAAGATCAGCCGATAGACGTCGTCCTGGCTGCCTGTCAGCACGCGGTCCAGCATGTAGAACTTGTCACCGAGATGCGGCGGGCGAAGCCGCGCCGGGAAAGCGTGACTGAGCGCAGTCCATGAAGGTGCTGGCAGGGCATGGATGCAAAACCGGATGAGATGGCGCAGTGCAACGGGAGCACGCGCGATGCGGCGCCACAAATCCGCTGCCTGGAAATAGCGGTGATAGCCGCCGAACAACTCATCTCCGCCATCGCCGGTGAGCGCCACGGTGACGTGGCGGCGGGTCAACTGCGATAGAAGGCACATGGGAATTTCCGCCACATTGCCCAAAGGCTCGTCATAGATTTCCGGCAGGCGGGGAATCAGATCGAGGGCGTGCTGTGGCGACACATAGAGCTCGGTGTGATCCGTACCCAGATGCCGGGCGACGGTGGCGGCGTGGCGGGCCTCGTCATAGTCCTGCTCGCCGAAACCGATGCTGAAGGTGTTGATCGGCTTTGGGCTGCCGGCCTGCATCAGAGCGGTGACAGTCGAGGAATCGATGCCGCCCGAGAGGAACACGCCGAGCGGCACATCGGACACCATGGCCCGGCGCACCGCATCGCCGAGCAAGGCCTCGAGCTGGTCCACCGCGGTTTTGTCGTCGCCGGCGAAGCGTGCCGCCTGTCCGGCGCGCGCTACATCTTCCAGACTCCAATAGGCCTCGCTGCGCGGCGGCCCGTCGGCATCGATGGTCAGGATCGTGCCGGGCGAAAGCTTGCCCACGCCCCGATAGATAGAGCCCGGCCCGGGCACATAGCGCCGCCGCACATAGGCAGTCAGAAAGTCGAGGTCCAGTTCGACCGGCCAGCCTTCCAGGCAGCGCAGCGCCTTTAGTTCGGAAGCAAACATCACCCGGCCGGCGAACTCGCCCCAGTAGAGCGGCTTGATGCCCATCCGGTCGCGGATCAGGTGCAGCCGGCGTTCGCGCCGGTCCCACAGCGCCATGGCGAACATGCCGTTCAGCCGCCGCGTGGTCGGTGCGACCCCCCAGCTCGCCATCCCTTCCAAAATGACCTCGGTATCGGAATGCCCGCGGAACGGCCGGCCCAGCGCCTGCAACTCGGCCCTGAGTTCGTTGGTGTTGTAAATCTCGCCGTTATAGATGATGACGAAGCGGCCGCAGGACGAGACCATGGGCTGGGCGCCGGCGGAGGAGAGATCGATGATCGAGAGCCGGCGGAAGCCCAGAGCAAGGCCGGCGACCTCGTCTTGCCAGACTCCGCCATCATCGGGCCCACGGTGATGCAGGGATTCCGTCATGCGGGCGATGGCGGTGTTTGCAGCCTCGGCGCCTGCTCGCAAGCGCCGTTCCCAGAAGCCGGCGATGCCGCACATTCAGCGCTCCAATGCCGAATTGAACGGCAGGTCTTCTCGAGTCATCGGTCTTACCTAGCATGCGGGGCTCCAGGGGCGCCATTTACCGTGCTGTAACCCCGCGCGCCGCAACCCTGCTCGCCGTTTGCGGGTTCCCCATGCTAGACAGGCGCCAGCGGGGGCCCTGCATGTCGATCAAAATTTCCTGCGTCATGGATACGCCGGCGAAGTTTCAGCACCAGACCCTGCTCTGGGCGCTGACGCTGCTGGAGCGTGGCGGCCGGCGCCCGGAAGACCTGGTCGTCCATACCGTCGAGGGAGCGCCGCGCCAGCAGATCGAACTGCTGCGCAGTTTGGGTATCCAGGTTACCTCAGTGCGGCGCTACAGCCGCGTCCATCCCTTCCTGAACAAGCTTCGCCAGCTCGAAAGCGAGGCTCTCAGTGCTGCGGACCATGTCGTGTTGAGCGATACCGATGTGGCATTCTGCGCGCCGATCGGCCCATGGATTGCTGGCGACCGGCCGCGGATCAAGATCGTCGACGTGGCCAATCCGCCGCTGGCGATGTGGCGGACCCTGTTCAAGGCGGCGGGACTTTCGGCCTCACCGCGCGCCGCACTCACCTCGCTGGATGGCATCGAAACCTACGCCAACAATTGCAATGGCGGCCTCTACATTCTGCCACAACCGGTATTTGCTACACTCCGCACGGCCTGGCCGCGCTGGGTCGAATGGGTTCTGCGTCAGCGAAGCATTCTCGGCCGCTTCCAGACCCACGTCTCCCAGATCTCCTTCGCGCTGGCCATGGAAGAGATGGGTATCGAGGTCGACCTGCTGCCGTTGGCGCTCAATTTCCCCACCAATTTCCCGCTGGCATATCTGGCCGGCAAGGATCTGGCCCCCGTGGTCATTCACTATCACGCCAGGCTCGAGCGCACGGGAAACCTTGCGACGATCGGGTTGGCGAAGGTCGATGCCGCCATTCGCGAGATAAATGCCTTGCTGGCGAACCACGCCGACACCGCCCTGATGCAGGCTTACCGGCGTCAGGTTGCCATCGCCAACGGATTGCCGGCCCGCGCCCAGCATCAGGTCAGCCGAGTCGTCAGGCGCTTGCGCAAGATTGCCGCTTTGTAACGATTCGGCATCTAGCGCCGTGGGACTGTCGACAATTGCGCCGTAACCTTGCTTCGGCGGTCACGCGGGCGATCGCCGAAGCGGGTTCAGGTAAAGGTCACGGTCCTGAGGTCGGTTCTTCCGACCAGCGTTCCGTGACGTCGTGTTCGAAGCTGTATTGGCCGGGGTAGCTCGTAGAATTTCTTGAAGCCTGGTTTTGCACCGAGGCGCCTGGCTTCGCCGGGGCGGTAGTCGAAGTGCCAACCGGCGATGTGTCGAAAATTGCGTATGTGGCAGAGATAAGCGACCTTCACTCTTCTCTGGATATCGAAGACGCGATAGTGAGAGCCGTATAGCCGTTCGCGTTTGAAAAACAGATAGCGTCCTCCGACGCGTATCCAGCCGCTTATGGGCTCATCCCAGTAGTCTGAGACATGTATCCAGTCGATTTGCACCGGCTGGGACATGTTAAGGCAGCGCCCAGCGCCGCTTCACGGGGGCGCGCGGCTGGCGGCCGTAATCCTCGAACTGGCGGGCGACGATCGCCATATCCGCGGCGCTGAGCAACGTCGGGGTGCCCGCGGCCAGCGCCGTCAGGTATTGCCGGCACATCGTTTCCAGCAGCAGGGCGGCATCGAAGGCGGCACGGATTGTACTCCCTCGAGACACCATGCCGTGATTGGCCATCAGGCAGGCCTTGCGGTTTTCCAGCGCCTGGCCGGCGGCCCTGCCCAGCTCATGGGTTCCGAACGGAAAATAATCGACGATCGGCACATCGCTGCCGCCGAACACCTGGATCATGTAATGAAAGGCCGGCAGCGGCTTGCGCAGCGCCGACAGCGCCACGCAGTGATCGGCATGGGTGTGGACGACGCAATGGGCATCGGCGACCCGCTGATAGATCTCCGCATGCATGATCCATTCGGAGGAGGGGCGAAGCTTTCCCTTGCTGGCCCCGTCGAAGCCGGTCGCCACGATGTCGGCCGGGCGCAGATCCTCCGCCGTGCAGCCGGTGGGCGTGATCAGCATGCCCTTGGCGAAGCGCACGCTGACATTGCCGGAAGAGACCGCGTTCATGCCGCGCCTGGCCAGCTCGACATAGGCCTCGACGATTGCCCGGCGGATCGCCTGTTCCTTTGACTTGCCCGGCATATGGCATCCCCCTTAGGAGCCTCATATCATACCGGCGATGGCCTGACAGCAGGGTGAGCGCGTGAAGGTCGACGGCGTTGCGTATCGGACGATCTGGCTCGAGAGCGATGGCTGGTCGGTGGGCATCATCGACCAGACCCGGCTGCCGCACGAGTTCGTCACGGTGACACTGAAGACTGTTGCCGATGCCGAGCGCGCGATCCGCGAGATGCTGGTACGAGGTGCGCCCCTGATCGGGGCGACCGGCGCCTATGGCATGGCCCTTGCCATTGGCGCGGATGCCAGCAACGCCGGCATTGAGCACGCCCATCGTTTTCTGGCCGCGGCCCGCCCCACGGCCGTCAATCTCCGCTGGGGGCTGGACCGTATGCGCGAAGCGCTGCTGCCGCTGGCCGAGGGTGAGCGCCTGGCGGTGGCCTATCGCCGCGCCGCCGAAATCGCCGAGGAGGATGTTTCGATCAATGGCGGCCTCGGCCGGCACGGGGCCGCCCTGATTGCGCAGATTGCCAAGGGCAAGAAGCGAGGCGAACCGGTCAACATCCTGACCCACTGCAACGCCGGCTGGCTCGCAACCGTGGATCGCGGCACCGCGACCGCGCCGATCTATGAGGCGCGCGATCTTGGCATTCCGCTGCATGTCTGGGTCGATGAGACGCGGCCGCGCAACCAGGGCGCCGCGCTGACGGCCTGGGAGCTGAAGAACGAGGGCGTGCCCCATACGGTGATCGCCGACAACACAGGCGGCCATCTGATGCAGCATGGCAGGGTCGATCTCTGCATCGTGGGCACCGACCGCACCACGGCAACCGGCGATGTGGCCAACAAGATCGGCACGTATCTGAAGGCGCTCTCCGCCCGCGACAACAATGTGCCGTTTTATGTGGCGCTGCCGTCACCCACCATCGATTGGACCCTTTCCGACGGTGTGCGCGAGATCCCGATCGAGCAGCGCGCGGGTGCGGAGGTCTCCCACATCACGGGCCAGACCGCCGATGGGCGGATCGAGACGGTGCGGCTGGTGCCGGATGGAAGCCCGGTAGCGAACTACGCCTTCGATGTGACGCCGGCGCGGCTGGTGACGGGTCTGATTACCGAGCGCGGCGTTGCTGCCGCCTCCCGCGAAGGCCTGGCGGCCCTGTTTCCGGAAAAAGCGAAACCGGTTTAGCGCTGTCGCATGGCGCGCGCGGCGGCCGAGACTTCGGCGACCGTGCGATAGCGCTCCGTATTCACCATCAACTCACGGGCCAGCCGCAGGGCACGGATCTCGCAGCGCGCCCGGCGATCCGGATCCTTGATGTGTTCGAGATCGATGACATGGGCCAGGCCCAGGATACGGCGGATCATCTTGGCGGCAGCAAAGCCAAGCGTGTCCTGGAAGAGCCGCGCCATGAAGGCCTGTTGCTCTGCTTCCAGCGCTTTCGCGCCGGAACCATCGGCGAAAAGGACTTTGGGATAGGCATCGCCCTCGGCCTGCTTGCGCCAGAGCGCGAGGAAGTTCGCGGCAAACCCATTCCAGACCTGCTCCAGGGTCTCGAGGATCCAGGCCTCGTAGTCGTGGCGCGGATCGCTGGCGGGGGCATGGCCTTCCTGGCTGAAATAGCTCAGCAGCAGATTGCCCAGCACCGCGCCGGTATCGAAACCCATAGGACCGACGAAGGAAAATTCTGCATCGATCACGCGCATATCATACTCGGTCACCATGACCGATCCGGTGTGCAGATCGCCATGGATCAGGGCTTCGGCCGCCGTCAGGAATTTCCATTTGAGGCGGGAGATGGCGAGCTTGAGGTCGGTATCCGCACGAAATTCGCCAGCGATCCCGTCGAGCTGCGGCGTCGTCCAGCGGTTGCGCTCGGCCGTGACATAGGGCTCGGTGAAGATCAGATCCTCGGTGATCTTGCAGAGTTCGGTGTTGGCGCCGAATGTCGCCATCATCGCCTTCTTCTCGTCGGCCGGAAGCGCCAGGTCCGAGGTGAAGAACAGCGAGCGGGCGAGGAAATCGCTGATCTGTCCGGCGAAGGCGGGGTAGCGCTGACCGCGGATCATGCCGTGGCGCATGATGATGTGGGGGCTAAGTCGCTCCATGACGATGGCGAACAGCGTCGGGTCATAGTGATGCAATCGGGGCATCAGCGATCCCGCGATGGGCCCGAGGCGGCGCATGTATTCCTGCTCAAAGAAGGCGCGCTGCAGGGTCATCGGCCAGCCCTCGCCCACCAGCCGGACATAGGGCAGGGCCTGCTTCACGCAGATGCCGCCCGCGGGCCCCTCCACCAGAAAGACGAGATTGAGATTGCCGTCGCCGACCTCGGTGACCTGCCATTCGGATGGTGAGCCGCCCAGCGTGGCGGCGGCGTCAGGCACGCGGGCAAGAAACACGCGCAACAGCGCCTCGTTCAGCGGGTGATATCCGGGCGGGGTCTCAAGCGGCATGGCGATTTCACTCAGTCTCAGGTTCCCGGATCATCGGCCGACGAGGCCTATAGAGGCAAGGCCGCAGCCGGGCTGCCGACGCCGGTTGCACCGCTTGGGAGCCTTCGCTAGGGTGCGCGCCGCCCTGGAAGGGTGGCCGAGTGGTTTAAGGCACACGCTTGGAAAGCGTGCATACGGGAAACCGTATCGCGGGTTCGAATCCCGCCCC
>CAZQLF010000073.1:0-3805 GCA_964594035.1 uncultured Rhodospirillaceae bacterium
GGAGCCCGACCATGTAACCAGAGGTGCGCCTTGGGACAAGGGGGTCACGGTCAGGCCGAGGCGAAACCATGGCGTGGCCGCCACTTCGCCGCGGGCAATCGCGATGAAGCTCGCGAGCCTGGCGTCCGAAGCCAGCAGGTCATAGCAGTTGGGATCGAGGTTGCTATCCGACACACGGTAGCCGATCGAGAGCAGTTGCCGAGCGGGATTGAAGAGGAAGGCGAAATCCATGGCATCGAACATGGCTCGCGCGATGCGGGCGATCTCGCTCAGCCGGCGCTCCAGGGCACGTCCGGCGCGGGCTGAGCGTTCGAGTGCGTCGATGAGAGCGGCAGCGCGGATCATCGGATCGCCGCCGGGGTCCTTGCGCCCGCCCAGCGCCAGGCCGTGCTGGGTGACGGCGCCGATCGCACTTTCGCAAAGATCAGGCAAATCGGCCAGTGCCGGGACGGTATCGAACAGAGTGGCGAGGCCCGCGGCATCCGGGGCATCGGCATCGGGCGGCAGCAGGTCGATGCGCCCCACGCCAGCCCAGGGCATCAGCCGTTCGACATCGCGCTGATGGGTCTGCACGGTGGCGTGCACGGACTCAACCCAGCTGAGCATCTCCGCACACGCCTCGTCGCCGCGCTCGGCGGCGAAGGTGCGCGCGATATCCTCCAGGGTTGCGGCTCTGCTGACGAGATCGCTGAGCCGCCCGGCGCATTCGGCTGGCGTCAGCGGTGCCGTTTTCAGGGCGCGCTCCAGTGCGGCGAGAGCCTCATCGAGATGGGCCCGGCTGACGCTGCCGGTGCGCCGGTCATCGGAGATCGGCACCAGGGTCTGCTTCAAAATCGCGAGAGCGTCTTCGATGCTGGCCGTCCAGTGCTGTCCCAGGATGGGTTCGTCGATCAGATCGCGTGTGCCATTGGCGAGTGCCAGCAAATGGGCCGCGAGATTGCCGCTATCGACCGAGGAGACGTATTTGGGCTCCAGCGCGCGGGCTTCGCGGCTGTCATACCAGTTAAGGAAATGCCCGCGGAAGCGCTCGAGCCGCTGCATGGTGCCAAGGGTTGCTTCCAGGCGCTCGACGGTCTCGATCACGCCAATCCAGCTGAAATCACGGGCCGAGAGAACCGAAAGCAGATAGAGCCCGATGTTTGTCGGCGACGTGCGATGGGCGACGACAGGATGCGGGTCTTCCTGGAAATTGTCCGGCGGCAGCATGTTGTCTTCGGGCATGATGAAGCTTTCGAAGAATTTCCAGGTCCGCCGCGCGATCAGCCGCAGATCGCCGGTTTCCGCGTCGTCCAGATCGAGATGGCCGGATGTGGGTGGCGGCAGGCTCGCCCAGCGTGCAATCGCGGGTGAGATTGCCCAAAGCAGGAGGAAGGGCGCCGCGATCGCGCGAGACTGATGCTCGGCAAACGCGATTGCGACCCCCGCGGCAACGGCGAACGCAATGCTGCCCGCCATCTGCAGCAGGAAACGGCGTGTGTCATAGCCCAGCGCGTATTTGGCCTGCGCCGCCGTCATCCATTCCAGCAGCCTGCGCCGGTGAATGAGAACGCGCAGCAGGGTGCGGATCACCGCATCGCCCATGAGCAGCGCCTGGTGGGCCAGGAAGGTGACCTGGAAGGCGACCTGAATGAGGGCGAGCGCGGTGTCGCGCCCCAGAGAAATGAAGTGATGGCGCAAGGAAACGCCGCGCCGGCTGGGAAGCACGGCCGAAAACAGCGGCAACAGGACGGGCAGCGCGATGGTCAGCAGGATGAAAGCCGTCCAGATGTCGCCGGCATGCGGACCCATCGTCCAGCCGACGACCAGCGCGAGCAGGGCGGCCGGCGTCGATAGCGAACGCCGAAGATTGTCGAGCATCTTCCAGCGGCCGATCAGCGGTATTCCGATGTGACGCCCTGGACCACGACCGTCCTTGCCGCGGCCGAAGATCCAGGGCAGCAGCTGCCAGTCGCCGCGCGCCCAGCGATGCTGGCGCGCGGCCGAGACCTCGTAGCGGGATGGGAATTCCTCGACGAGCTCGAGGTCGGAAGCGAGCCCGGCGCGGGTGAACGTGCCCTCCAGCAGGTCGTGGCTCAGCACCGTGCTTTCGGGGATGCGGCCCTTCAGGGCCTCTTCGAACGCCTCGATGTCGTAGATGCCCTTACCGACGTAGGAACCCTCACCAAAGAGGTCCTGGTAAACGTCGGAGACGGCGAAGGCATAGGGATCGAGGCCGCTCGGGCTGGAGAAGGCGCGCTGGAACAGCGAGCCCTCGCGGCTCAGCGGCAAGGAAGGCGTGACCCGCGGCTGAAGGATGGCGTGGCCTTCCACCACGCGGCAGAGCTCGGGATCGAAGCGCGGCCGGTTCAGCGGATGGGCAATCTTGCCAACCAGCCGCTTGGCAACGCCACGCGGCAGGCGGGTGTCGGAATCGAGCGTGATGACGAATTGCACGCCGGGCGGCGCAGGAATGTCGGGCGGCAGGAAAGACGTGTCCGCGGCACCCTGCAGCAGGCGGTTGAATTCATGCAGCTTGCCGCGCTTGCGCTCCCAGCCGATCCACTTGTTCTCGCCGGGTGTCCAGACGCGGTGGCGATGGAAGAGCATGAACCGCGGGCCCGCCGGACCTGATGGATGCCGGTTGTTGAGCTCCTCGATGGCAGATCGCGCCGCGGCGAGCAGCTCCTCATCCGTCTCGACTGTCTCTGTCTCGGCGTCGGTCCAGTCGGTGAGCAGAGCGAAGTAGAGTTCGCCATCCTGGCTGGCGAGGAAATGGACCTCGAGATGCTCGGCATGCTCCTGGATGGCAGCCTTCGAGGTGAGCAGGGTGGGCATTGCCACCATGCTCCGCAGTGTCTGAGGCACGCCTTCGCGCAGATCGAGGCCCGGCAGGATCTGGGGAGCATGCCAGCTCGTCACCATCCGGTTGACGATGGCAAAGGCGAGATCGGAAGCGGGGATCAGCCCCAGGAGGCCGGTGAGCGCGAGGTTCAACGGCGCGATGTGGTAAGCCGACAGCAAATAGAGCGGGACGGCGAGGATGATCGCGATCAGCAGCAGCGCGATGACGAGGTATCCGGCGATCCCGGCGCGCGTGTTGAAGCGCAGGATGCGCTCGCGCAAGCGCGGGCGATATCCTAAATGCCTCTCGAAAGCGGCGCGGCCATGGGAGATCAGGTAGTAGCCAGGCTCTTTCAACCGGGCATCGGCTGCGTGCTGATCGCTCGATTCTCCAGCCGCGGCGTGCGCCATGCCCACGGCCTGGCTGGCGATGTCGAGTTCGGAATGGGCTGAGCCGCGGGCGAGCCCCTCGATGGCGCTGCGGTAGCGGTTTCGGGTGGGAAAATCGTAGCTTGCATAGTCGCTGCCATCGCGCAGCACCGCATCGACCAGGCTCATCTCCTCGAACAAATCCGCCCAGTCGACGGAGGAGATCGCGCGCATGCTGGTGATGATGTTGCGCACCGTAATGTTGGTAGCGCCCTGGCGCTGATGCTCAAGCCGCACGATCTCGTCGCCTGTCGTGCCCTGGCTCGTCAGCCGCTCTTCCAGCCAGTGAACGGCGGGCGTGACGCTGGGATCCTGGTCGCGCAGACGCTGCGCCAGTTGTACGGCGAAGACGACGGGCAGCGGCTCGCGGCTTGCCCGCCAGGCGGCGATCGCATCCGGCTCGACGATCTGTCCGGCCACGCCCAGCAGGCGGTCGGCCAGGGCATCGGCCTCGCGCCGCTCGGCGTTGTGGCGCACGATCGAATTGGCCGCGCGGCGCAAATTCTCGACCAGCACGATGCGCAGCGTGATGGCGATGGCCCAGAGTTCGCCGATG
>CAZQLF010000073.1:3905-9059 GCA_964594035.1 uncultured Rhodospirillaceae bacterium
ATTCTCGACCAGCACGATGCGCAGCGTGATGGCGATGGCCCAGAGTTCGCCGATGGTGAGTGGCTGCACCTGTTGATAGGCGCGCACGAAGCGGGTGAGGACGGCGGAATCGAAGCGGCTGTCGCTATGGGCAACGAACGCCCAGGCAATGCCGAAGACCCGGGGATAGGTCCTGAAGGGGCCGTCGGCCAGTTTGGGCAATTGACGGTAATAGCCGGGCGGCAGGCTGGCGCGGATTTCGCGAATCTGCTCGGCGACGACATGGGAGTTGTCGATCAGCCACTCGGCGGCCGGTGTGATCGTGCGCTCGTCCCGGATCGCTTGCGCGATGTCGCGATAGGCGGCGCGCAGGCTCACATCGTTATTGCGAAGGCGGGCTTGCAGACTGCGGCTGGAGCCGCGCTCGGTCGTGACTGTCTGGGCTTCGGCGAGGCTGTGCGCATGCTGCTCCAGCCGCTCCATGCTGAAGATTTCCGCACGGATCAGGTCCTCGCTATCCTGATAGGTAGGAGGTGACGTTCTCTCGATGGCGCGAAGGCCTGAGTAGTTCAAATTGCCGCCTCCGGAACGCCATGGAGGGAAGCCGCGGGTCATTCAGGCATGGCTGCCGGTCCCCGGGAATTAAACCGGTTCGAAGCCCGATTTGTTCCGGGAAATGACTCGCCCAGACTCCTGCCACGGTGGTAAACGCGGCCCTAATGCTTTGGATTTCCTCGACACACCTGCGATGATCACGTAACGGCGATCACCGGCCGCGGCGGCGGGAAGGAATGAAGGAATGGCGGAAGAGGCAAAGCAGGCACCGCCCTGCGTGCTGGTGATTTTCGGCGCCGCCGGCGATCTGACCCGGCGGCTCTTGCTTCCCGCGATCGCCAATCTGCGGGATACCGGCCTGTTGCCGGAGAAGTTTGCCATCCTTGGCGTTGCCCGCAACGAGCTCAGCGACGACGTGTTCCGGCACGACCTGGGAGAGGATCTGAAGTCCTTTGCCACGATCAAGATCGACCCTGCCGATATTGCGTGGTTCACCGAGCGTGCCTATTACCTGCCCGGCGATTTCGCCGACCCGTCGACCTACACCAAACTTGCGAGGCGGCTGAAGGAGATCGCGGGCAAGCACGAGGCCGGCAGCAACTATCTCTTTTATCTCGCCACGCCCCCGAAGGTTTTCGGCCTCGTTGCCGAGCAGCTCGGCAAGGCGGGGTTGACCAGAGAGGAAGAGGGCACCTGGCGGCGCCTGATCGTGGAAAAGCCGTTCGGCACCGATCTGCACTCCGCCCAGGCGCTGAACCGCCAGCTGCTGGCCGTTCTGGCGGAAAAGCAGATCTATCGCATCGACCATTATCTGGGCAAAGAAACCGTCCAGAACATCATGGTCTTCCGCTTCGCCAACGGCATATTCGAGCCGTTGTGGAATCGTAACCACATCGACCATGTGCAGATCACCGTGGCCGAGACGGTCGATGTCGGCACCCGCGGCAAGTTCTATGACGCAACGGGCGCGCTGCGCGACATGGTGCCCAACCATCTCTGCCAGCTGCTGTCGCTGATCGCCATGGAAGCGCCGGCGGCATTCGAGGCCGATGCGACGCGCAGCGAAAAGGCCAAGGTGCTGGATGCGGTGCACAGGTTCGACGAGAAGGAGGCACTCCAGAGCGCCGTGCGCGGGCAATACGGTGCCGGCGTGGTCAAGGGGCAGCCGGTCGTGGCTTACCGCGAGGCGCAGGATGTCGCGGCGAACTCGCGCACCGAGACCTATGTCGCGCTCAAGGTTTTGATCGACAACTGGCGCTGGGCGGGCGTGCCGTTCTATCTGCGCACCGGCAAGGCGCTGCGCGCGCTGCTGACCGAGGTGGCGATCAAGTTCAAGCAGGCACCGTTCGCCATGTTTCGCGACACCCCGGTCGATCGGCTGGCGCAGAACTTCCTGGTGCTCGGGATTCAGCCCGAGGAATGCATCAGCCTGCAGTTCAACGCCAAGCGCCCAGGCCCCAGCGTGCACATGGGCGGGGTGGAGATGAAGTTCAATTACGCCGACTATTTCAAGGCAGCGCCCAGCACCGGCTATGAAACGTTGATCTATGACTGCATGCAGGGGGATGCCACGCTGTTCCAGCGAGCCGATACGATCGAGGCAGGCTGGCGTCTGGTGCAGCCGCTGCTCGACGCCTGGTCGGTACCTTCGAATGGCACGCCGCCGCGCTATCCCGCGGGCAGCGCGGGCCCTGTCCAGGCCGATGAATTGCTACGCCGCGATGGGCGACGGTGGCGCTCCATTGTCAAGCCAGAGGGCAGCAAGACGGAGGGCGGATCGCCGTGAGCCCTCGCCCGAGGCCGGCGAAGATCTCCGCGCTGATTTCCGACGTCGACGGCACTCTCGTCACCTCCGGCAAGCCGCTGAAGCCTTCGACCATCGCCGCGGTCGCGCGGTTGCGACGTGCCGGCATCGCCTTTGCCATGACCAGTTCCCGGCCGCCGCGCGGCATGCTGATGCTGGCCGAGGCCATGGACCTCACCACGCCGATTGCCGGATTCAACGGCGGCGTGATCGCGCGGCCCGATCTCTGCGTGATCGAACAGCATCTGCTGGCGCCGCAAACGGCGCGGCGGGCGATCGATTTCATGGTTGAGCACGGGGCCGATCCCTGGGCCTTCGATGCGCAACGCTGGATGATCCGCGATCCCCACGGTGCCTATGTCGACCTCGAGCGCCGCACGGTCGGCTTCGACCCGACCATTGTGCCCGATTTCGGCTCGGAGCCTGAGGGGATCGGCAAGGTCGTCGGTGCCAGCGGCGATTTCGACCGGCTGGCGCGAAGTGAAATCGAGCTGCGCAATCTGCTGGGCGACGAAGCTTCCGTGGTCCGCTCACAGAAATACTATCTCGACGTGACCCATCCCGATGCCAACAAGGGCGCGGTGGTGAAGGCGCTGTCGCGCATCCTGGGCGTGCCGCAATCGGAGATCGCCACCATCGGCGACGGCGAAAACGATGTTGCGATGTTCGAACAAGGCGCCTTCAGCATCGCCATGGGCAATGCGAGCCCGGCGGTACAGGCTAGTGCAGACGCCGTGACCGACGCCAATGAGGAAGATGGCTTCGCCAAGGCGGTCGATCGCTATCTTCTGCAACTCAATGTGAAGTAGGCGCGCGACCGCCACGATCACACTCAATCGCCACTTTCGGTTCAAGCCCGGCCATGACGGTTGGTGGTGAACGGCGGAACTCTATCGCTCCGTCACTGCCAGCCCGTATTCGTCGGCGGCGCGTTCGAGCCAGTTCCACAGATAATCGGCGAAACTGATGGTGACGTAGATCTCGTACCGCGCTTCTTCGCCGGGGCGGTAGAGAACCACGTTCGCCTTGCTGAGGCCCGTCTGGGCGCATTGTCCGGTGCGAAACACCCTGGGATGCAAGTCCAGCGGCGTACCCTTCTGCAGCATGTCGCGGGCGTTGCGGCCGCCGGCGACAATGACCGTGCGCGCTTCGGTGACGTCGACGACCGAAACATGCTGGCCTTTCAGGGCTTCGCGGAGCTCCTTCACCAGGCCTGCCTCGCGGCCGGGCGAACCCACGATCAGCCACTCGTCGGGGCCGAGCCAGAGGGCGGTCAGGCCGGCGCCGGTGTTCACGGTATTGGGCTCGGTCGGCAGGCTGACGCCGAGGACCTGCTGGACCGCGCCGCCGAAGGCCGCATCGCTCGGATTGCCGCGCAGATTGATCATGCAGCGAAACGCGCTTTCGCTGAGCGTCACGCCGGCATCGGGGTGAGACTCGCTGGCGCGCGCCGAGAGGCTCTTATGGGCAAGCGCGCTGCGCCTGAGATAGGGCTCAACCATCGATGCGCTTCCCTTCGAGATCGTAGAACTTCGGCTCGACCACCTTGGCGCGAACGGTGCGGCCAGGCAGGGGCACGAAGATCGTATCGCCCATGCGGTTTCGTCCGTTTTTCACCAGAGCCATGGCGATGGAGCGGCCGACATTCGGGCTGAAATAGCTCGAGGTGACATGGCCAAGCATGATCATCGGCGGCTTGTCCTTCAGCTCGGCCACGATCTGGCCACCCTCTGGCAGAACCTCGCTCGGATTTTCCGTCAGCAGGCCCACCAGATGCTTGCGGTCGCCGCGGGCGGTATCGGGGCGGGCATAGGAGCGCCGGCCGATGAAATCGCCCTTCTGCTTGCTGACGATCCAGCTCATGCCGAGATCCTGCGGCGTGATGCTGCCGTCCGTCTCCTGCCCCACGATGATGAAGCCCTTCTCCGCGCGCAGCACATGCATGGTCTCGGTGCCGTAGGGCGTCACCTCGTACTTCTCGCCGGCGGCGATCAGCGCCGTCCACAGCGCGTGGCCGTAGCTTGCCGGCACGTTGACCTCGAAGCTGAGGTCGCCAGTGAAACTGATGCGAAAGACACGGGCTGGAATGCCGGCGACGGTGCCTTCGCGCACGGACATGAAGGGGAAGGAGTCATTGTCCAGCGGGATATCGGTGGTGAGTTCGCTCAACAGGCGCCGTGCCATGGGCCCGTTGATCGCCACCGTCGCCCATTGTTCCGTGACCGAGGTGCAATAGATCCTCCAGTCCGGGTATTCGCATTGCAGCCAGTTTTCCAGCCAGCCGAGCACGCGCGCCGCATTACCAGCGGTGGTGGTCATCAGATAATGGTGTTCGCCCAGCCGCGTGGTGACGCCGTCGTCGAAGACCATGCCGTCTTCGCCGCACCTGGAGCCGTAGCGGGAGCGGCCGATCTCGAGCTTCGACCAGATGGCTGTGGACGCAGTCCACGGCCACATCTTCATCAGCCAGGGCAGCACCAGCCAGAACGGCATCCTGGTCACCGACCTCACCGGCAAGGTCATCACTACTATCGGCGGCCAGACCGGATCCATGGGCATCGCGCTCTCTTCCCATTACCCGAACCTTTACGCCGCCCTCCGCCGGGGCCGGGTTCAGGGCGGGGACGCGCAGCCCGTTGGAGATGATCACCAGCGCCTTGCCGCCGACGCGGCCGGCGGCGGGCAGCGCGACGGCCATCCGCTTTCCGAAGTCGCCGTCTTCCTTCATGTCGTAATGGCCGAGATGGATCTCGCTCGTGGGCGCGGCCTCGGGCCGCTGTAGCGGCGCGGGATCCGTCGCCGGCATCAGCGCGTCG
>CAZQLF010000074.1:0-9035 GCA_964594035.1 uncultured Rhodospirillaceae bacterium
TGGCGATAGCCACGGTTGCTGTCCGGGCCAATCGTCACGTCCTGGCTTTGCAGCCATTCCACGGTGCCGGCACCCTTGAACCCGGTGCGCGGTAACGGCGACAGATCGGCAATGCCGAGACGGCGTGCGAGATCTGCCTCGTCGTCGGGATCGTCGCCATAGCTCATCGCCACGGTGCCGCCATTAATTGCCTCGAAGTGGGCGCCCTGCTCTTCCAGCTTGCGATAGATGAGGCTGCGGCGAAGCTGGGTATCGGGTTCGAGGGCGGCCACTTACATCTCCTGCCGCTTGTTCTCGGGATCGTAGAACGGGATCGGCACCACCGTGCCGACAATGATCTGGCCGCCGCCGATCTTGATGTCGAAGGAACTGCCATGGGCAGCCTGGTCGGGTGCCACATAGGCAAGCCCGATGGTGCGGCCGAGCGCGGGCGAGCGTATCGCGGAGGTGATGCGGCCGGTGATCTCCTGGCCGCGCACCGTCAGATGGCATTCATCGGGCAGAGGTGCAGATTTGTCCTCAATGGTGAACCCCACCAGCTTGCGGAACAGCGGCCGCTTCATCTGGATGGCAATCGACCGGCCACCCATGAAATAGGGTTTGTTCTTGGCGATCGCCCAGCCCATGTCGGCTTCGTGGGGGTGGGTCAGCCCGTCGGTATCCTGGCTGATGATGATATGGCCCTTCTCCAGGCGCAGCACGCGCTGGGCCTCCACGCCGAAGGGCCGGATGCCGGCACCACCGCCGGCGGCCATCAGGGCATCCCACAGCGCCTCGCCATGGCTCGACGGTACATGAATTTCATAGCCCAGTTCGCCGACGAAACCGACGCGCAGCAAGCGTGCCGGGATTCCGGCAACGCTCCCCATGCGCACGCCCATATAAGGGAAAGCTTCGGCCGAGAGATCGACGTCGTGACAGACCTTCGCCAGAACATCGCGCGAGCGCGGACCGGCGATGTTCACGCCGGCATAGGCGGCGGTGACATTGGCCACGTCGACGTCGAGGCGCCATTGCGCGTTCCACTGCAGCATCAGGCGATAGACCGCATCGACGCCGCTTGTGGTCGCCGTCACGTAGAAATGCTCGTCGTGGAAGCGGCAGGCAACCCCGTCATCGATGATGGCACCCGACTGGTCGCACATCAGCACATAGCGCGAGCGGCCGACTGGTTGCTTGGCATAACTGAAGGTGTAGAGCCGGTTGAGGAACTCCGCCGCATCGGGCCCGCGCACATCGAGACCGCCCAAGGTGGAGACATCGATGATGCCGACATTGGTGCGGACGTTGAGCGCCTCGTCGTGGATCGCCTTTTCGCGCTCGCTCGCCTGGCCATAGTAGGCAGGCCGGTACCAGAGCCCCGCCGGCATCATGCGTGCGCCCAGCTCCAGATGGCGGTGGTGCATCGCCGTATGGCGCTCTGGCTCGAAGACGCGGCCGGCCAGATGGCCGAATTTTTCCGGCACATAGGGCGGGCGCTGGGTGGTGACCGACAATGTCGCAAGATCTGTTTTCGTTTCGCGCGCGAGAACACGCACGGCAGCGACCGCCGAATGGCGACCCTGGCTCGGCCCCATGCCGACGGTGGAATAGCGCTTCAGCAACTCGATATCGTCGTAACCGTCGGCGATGCCGTTCACCAGATCCTTGACCTGGAGATCCTCGTCAAAATCGACGAAATCACGGCCGCGCTTGTGCGGGAAGATCGGCCAGGCATGAGTCTGGCCGATGCTGCCGCGCTCGGTCGAAATCACCGGCGGCGGTTCGGTGCCTTCGGTGAAACCGGCATCCTGCGAAGCGGCCCAGCCGGCACGCGTGCCCTCGGCCAAAACCGCCTGCAGGCGATAGGTGCCGTTGACCGATCCTGCCGCATAGACGTGGGGCGGAAGGACGGCCGGCACGAACATATTGGCCGCCTGGTCATAGGCGAAGCGCGTACCGGCATGATGGAGCAGCTGCCCCGCCGGGCTGTAGCCCGTGGACATGCAGAGCAGGTCGCATTCGAAGGTAATGCCCTTCCCGTCCGTCTCACCTTCGGCGACGATCTGGGCCGCAGTCGCGCCAATGATCCCATGCTTGCCGGTGCCGGCGATCGCATCGATGACGGCATAGCCTTCCAGAATGCGCACGCCACGGCCGCGCACCGCACGCACCAGCGCCGTATCGCCGTTACGCTGGCGCAGATCGACCACCGCCTGCACCTGGCAACCGGCATCGCCGAGATCGAGCGCGACACCGTAGGCGTCGTCATTGGCGGCGATGACGACGGCCCGCCGTCCGGGTCTCACGCCATAAAGCCGGATCAGCCGCTGGGCGGCACTGCCCATCATGACGCCGGGCAGGTCGTTGTTGCGGAATACCGCCGGCTGCTCGAGCGAGCCGGTGGCCATCACCACGGACTTCGTCCGCAGCTTGTAGAAACGGTTGGCCTGAACGATGGAGAGCCAGTTGTCGGAAAACCAGCCGGTGCATGTCGCGTTGCGCAGCACGCCGATATTCGGCGTATTGGCGACCTGCTGGGCCAGCTGGTCGGCGAGTGCCGCGCCCTTGTCCGCCTCGCGCTCGAAGCGGGCATAGTTCAGCGAACCGCCGAGCGCCGGCCACTCAACGACGAGCAACACCTCGCCGCCGCCGGCCGCGGCCTGGAGTGCCGCCGAAAGGCCCGCGGGTCCGCCGCCGATCACCGCGACATCGGCGAAGAGATACTGCTTATCGAAATAGCCGTGATGTGCGTATGTGTCGACCTTGCCCAGGCCGGCGCGGTTGCGGATGACCGGTTCCCAATGCTTCCACGTGCCGTGCTTGTAGAAAGCCTTGTAATAGAAGCCGACGGGCATGAAGCGGCCGAACAGCTCGACGATGGCACCGCGGTCGGTCTCCAGGCTGCCGTCATAGTTCTGCGCCATGATGGAAAGCGCCGGCTCGATCACGCGGCGGTCGGCCAGCACGTTGGGCTCGCTGCCGATCTGCACCAGCGTGTTGGCATCCTGCCCCGCCATGGTGAGGATGCCACGCGGGCGGCGGTACTTGAACGAGCGCGAGATGATCCACTGATCGTCGGCGGCCAGGACCGATGCGACCGTATCGCCGCCGAAACCGGTGAATTCCTGGCCTTCGAAGGTGATCACCATCGGCCGGCTGCGGTCGATGAGGCGCCCAAAATTCCCCGACAGCCGGTTCACGCCGCCGGTCATGACGCACCCTTCATCTCGACGCGCTTGTCGAAGACGTCGCTCGCCGGATATGTCCGGATGACCTCGTCGGTGACGGTGTTGCGTTCGGCGATGAACCAGTATGACGTCGGCACGTGGCACCACCATTCGCGCACGACGCCGGCCTTGTTGTTTTCGATGAAGACGTAACCCGCCCAGTCGCGATCGCTGGCGCTCGCATCGGGCATGACCTTGACCTCGCCGCCCCAGACGAACTCCGAGATGTTGCGCGGACCGTTCAGCGGGCAGTTGAGAATTTTCATGGCGCTGCTCTAATGCCCCACCGAGGCGGCACCTTTTTCGCCGACCTGCTCCATGGTGTAGAAGCGATCGAGGCGGAAGGGCTCGAGAAGCTCCGGCACCTTGCCGGTCGCAACCGTCTCGGCCATGCGTTTGCCGCAGACGGGCGTAGCCTTGAAGCCCCAAGTGCCCCAGCCGGAATCGATGTAGTAGTTCTCGACCGGTGTCTTGCCCATGACCGGGCTGAAATCAGGCGTCATGTCGGCCATGCCCGCCCATTGACGCACCAGCTTTACGTCGCCCAGGAACGGGAACAGCTCGAGCATGTGGCCGAGGAGACCTTCCTTGAAGTCCAGGGTGGAGCGCGTGGAATAGAGACCATAGGGATCCGTCGAGCCGCCCATCACCAGCTCGCCACGCGACGACTGCGAGATATAGACGTGCAGGCTGCCCGAAACGACGATCTGGTCGAGGAAGGGTTTGAGCGGCACCGAGACGCAGGCCTGCAGCGGGATCGTGCGGATCGGCAGCTTGAACCCCGCCAGATCCGACACGCGGCTGCTGGAGCCGGCAACAGCCTGCAGCACCTTGTTGCAGGAAATGCGGCCGCGATTGGTCTCCACGCCCTTGACCACGCCGTTCTCGATGACGAAGCCGGTGACTTCCGTGCTGGTGTGGATTTCCACGCCGTGATCGCCGGCATAGCGCGCATAGCCCCAGGCCACCGCGTCGTGGCGCGCGATCGCACCGGGCGGATGATAAAGCGCACCCAGGATCGGATAACGCACATCATCCGACATGTTCATCGACGGGCAGAGGCGTTGGATCTCGTCGGGATAGATCAATTCGGAATCGACACCGAGATGCTTGTTCACCTCGGCCCGCCAGCGGCTCGTTCGCACGGCGGCGTCAGTGTGGGCCAGGGTGAAGTGGCCGCGCACCGAATAGAGGATGTTGTAGTCGAATTCCTCGCTCAGCCCCTGGTAGAGCTGCACCGATTCATCATAGAAGCGCACGCCCTCCGGCGTCAGGTAGTTGGAGCGGATGATCGCGGTGTTGCGCGCGGTGTTGCCCCCGGCAAGATAGCCCTTGTCGAGGACAGCGATATTGGTGATGCCCCAATCCTTGACGAGGTAATAGGCGGCGGCGAGGCCGTGCCCGCCGGCGCCGACGATGACCACGTCATAGGCCGGCTTCAAATCCTTCGCCTTCGGGAAGTGGCGGCGCGCCGGGTACTTGGCGCTCAACCCGTATTTCAGAAGCCCGAATGGCATTCGCCCGACCTGAAAATCCCCGCTTCGACCGTGGGGCAAGCTACAAAGCGGTTTCCTCGCGGGCAAGGATATTTCCGCCTGGAAAAGTCCGCTGGTCTGGAATTGGGAGCACCCTCGCCCGCGGCGGTCTTGTCACGCCGCTGCCGAGCGGCCATGCCCTGTCTTGTCAGTCCGCTGATGAGCGGCCATGAATCAGTCATGACGAGCAAAACGGACAACAATGTCGTTCTGACCGAGCCCGCAGCCAGGGAGCTGAAGCAGCAGTTTCTGGGCTGGCAATGCCGCATCCGGCAGTTGGCGGTACGCGAGGGAAGCGGACGCCCGTCGGCGGCCATGCGGCCGCGGGTGACGACGAGCGAGGGTGCGGAGATTGCGCCCGGCATCATCGTGCTGATCTCGGAGTCCGATCCCGCGGAAAGCACGGCCCTCTTCCGCCACCAATTCCTGAAGACCCAGGATCCGAAGGAGCGCTACAGCAAGATCCTGGAAATTCTTCAGGCGAGTCACTTTCAGCAGTCGGCGCTATTCTCCGACATCATGACGGCGCTGTTCGGGCCGGGCTCGGCGGTGGCATCGCGATTGCTCGCTCATGGGCGCTGCGTGCTCGGGTTCGAGGAGTATGCGCAGGGTTATCGGCTGCCCTGCAAAGTGGCGACCCTGGATGAAGCGCATCCCCTTTACCAGGCGACCTATTGGCACAACCGGATGTTCAATCCGAACCTGCCGGCGGGAATTCAAATTCTGTCCTTCACGCCCGACTGGACTCATTCGATGGCGTACAAGATCGAGGAATAGCTCGGGCGCGCCAGAATGGTCATCCCTTGGCGATGGTCGGGCTTGGCATCGGCAGGCGAATTGTAATGCCGAGATGTTCGGCCTGGGTCCACAACCGATTCATCTCAACTTCGAGCCCCGTGCCCCTGGCTCCCTCTCCTATGGCTGCCAGTACACGCGCCTGTGCGCACAGGCAATCGGACCACGGCAACGGCTCGTCGCGCACATAGGCTTCCAAGGCGCTGGCATATCGGTTGGCTGATGGCCAGTCGCCGTCCGCAAGGGCAGCCTCGATCGCCGAGCGGTAGAACCAGAAATAATTATGCCCGACTGCGCCCTTCGAGAGAATGGCAACCCCTTCCTCGAGGCATTTGTTTCGCTCCTCGCGGCTGTCGGTGATGAGTGCAAGGACGCCGAGCATGGTTGGACCCACATAGCCCATCCCGGTCTGCCGTACGATCGCCAGCGCCGTACGAGCTTCGGCGACTGCGTCGCTCAGACGGCCCCGCTTGGCAAGCAGCCTCGCCGACAGCCCATGCAGATGAGCCTGAAAATTCCGCGCTCCAAGACGGCCAGCAAGCTCAAGCCCGCGTTCCAGCGGTTCTTGGGCGCCTTGGATGTCCCCTCGCTCGGTCCGAACCTGCGCGACAAGCATGATGCCGAGCAACTCGGCACGGTGATGGCTGACCCTTGCGGCCATCTCCGCGGTCGCCGTACCTTCCGCCTCGGGTTGCTCCAGCGGTTCCAGGTAGAGAGCGGTCCAGCCGATCATGTGGCGATACGAAACCTCGGCGCGGACAAAGCCGCGCTCGTGAGATATGGAAACGCACCGCCGGAAGTGCTCGTTGGCGGTGCGCATTCGGCCCCGCAGATACTGGGCATCACCAAGCCCGCCGAAAGCGCGCGCCACGCCCTCGTCCCACCCGATTTGGCGGGCGTCGGTCAGGGCCAATTCATGCTCGCGAAGGCATCCATCCATGTTGCTCAAGGGAAAATAAAGGTTGCCGCGCAGGTGATGGATCTCGGTGCGCTCGCGCAGCAGGCCGTGCGCATTGGCCAGCGGTTCGGCCGCCGCAAGTTCCGCAAGCGCTGCCTCATGCTTGTCCATGACCCGAAGCGCCCCGGCCAGGCCGACCATGGCCCGACAGCGGGCTACATCGTCCGGTGCGAAGCCAACCGATTTTTGGAAGGAGGCGACGGACTCCGATACCGAACCGAGGTCGAGCAACAGGCCGGCCTCGAGCAGTGTCAGCTCAAAGGCGTCCGCAGGCGCGACCGCCAGCCTTCCACCGCGCCGCGCCAGCTCGACTGCCCGCTCATAGTGGTAGCCGGCGGCCTGTGCCTTGGCCGCGACAAGATAAGCTTGAGGTGCGGCGGGATCTTCGGCTCGGTCGAGATGCTCGGCGGCAAGCGCGGGATCCCGCGTTTCGAACCAGAGTGCCGCGCGCCGATGCAACTGACGCTGGGTTGCCTTGAGGAGCGAGCCATAGACGCCGTCCCGGATCAGGGCGTGGGCAAACAGAAACTCGGCGCCCTCGGGACGGATAAGGAAGGCCTGGACCAAGGGTGACAGGTCGTTTTTCGGCTGCTCGAGCAGAGCGCAAACCACATCGAGGGAAAAACGCTGACCGATCACCGAGGCTGCCTGCAATGCACGGCGATCAGGCGGAGCCAGCCGATCCATGCGCGCGAGGACAAGGCTCTGGATCGAGGCGGGCACGGCGCCGGCGGCATAGTCCTCGGCGCCGCGCAATAGCTGCTCCAGGAACAGGGGGTTGCCTTCGGCGCGTTCGATGCACTGGGTTGCCATATCGCTCATCACGGCGACGAAACCGGAAGCCATCGCTGCCGCCTCCTCCCGGCGCAGCGGTGCGAGATCGATGGTCGCAAGAGGGCAGTTTCGCACCGACGACCGCCAGGCCTGGTCCAGCGGGTCACCCTCGATTCTGGAGGTCAGGAGCAGGACCGCCGGGCAGGCAGCGGTCACGGTGCAAAAGGCGGCCAGGTACTGGAGCGTAATCGGCCCTGCCCAATGGATATCCTCAATGATGACCACGACCGGCTGCCTGCCGGCAATTGTTCTCAGCAGAGCAGCGGCAACACCCTGCTTGCCGCGATTTCGAGCAGTATTGTCCATGGCTTCGTAGATGGACCTGAGCTCGGCAGGCTGCGGAAGATCGAGCAGATCGTAAAGGAATACGCCTGCTTCGGGCGCAATCATCCGGCCGGAGATCGTCGCAGTCGCTGCTGCCTCACGTGCTTCCCGATCATCTTCAGAGGAAAGTGCCAGCAAGCTGCGAATGATGGCGCGGATAGCGTCCTGGCCGTGACCAACGCCGAAGTCCAGCACCAGTCCCTTATGGGCGGCGAAGCCGGCCCTGTGCGCGATGGCAGCAAATTCCTCCGCAAGCCGGGTCTTGCCGATTCCTGCTTCACCACGCAGGTAGACGATCTGCCCGCGGCCGTCCTCCTGGCAGGTCTGGAGAATTCCGGAAAACTGCCGAAGTTCGTTGCCCCGGCCCACCAGGGCGATCGTGGCACGTCCCGGCGTCGCCCCGATGAACCCGCCGATGCGCCAGACGTGGACCGCGTGGGTCAAACCTTCAATCGCTGTTTCGCCCACCGCCTCGGCATCGAACTGATTATCGAGGGCGCGGAAAATCGCCTCCGAAACCAGCGTCGTTCCCGGCGCCGCTAGGTCGTTCAGTCGCGACGCCAGGTTCACGGCATCGCCGGTGACGGTGTACTGGCTGTGCCGGCTGCTTCCCGTACCGCCGGCCACGACTTCACCGCTCGCGATGCCAATGTGAACCTTCACGGGACGCGTGGCCTGATCGTTCAGCCGGTTCACCGCGGCATGGATATCGATCGCCGCACGAGCGGCACGCTGCGGATCGTTGCCATGAGCAACTGGCGCTCCAAAAATTGCCATGACCGCATCGCCGATATGCTTGTCGATCGTCCCGCCAAAACGCTCGACGACACCGTCTACCGCCTCAAAGAATCGGCCGAGGAGTTGATGCACTTCCTCGGCGTCAAGTTCGCTGCTGAGACGGGTGAACTCGCAGAGGTCCGCGAAGAGGATGGCTACCTGCCGGCGCTCGCCACCTTCCGCCTTGGCCGGTGCTGCTTGCGGTCCGACGCCTGCCAGGGCAGCGCCACATTTGCCGCAGAATTTGGCCCCCGCTGGATTGGCGAAGCTGCAGCGCACACAGGGGATGGACAACGCCGCGCCGCAAGCGCTGCAGAACTGATGACCAGGCGCATTGGTCGCTCCGCAACTCGGGCAAACCACCTTGATCCCCCCTCTGGCAGGTCAGGTGCAAGGCACGAAACACCATATTGCCCATCGCCTTGGACTGGCAACCGCTCAACAATTGAGAGTGCCGGAAGCCATATTTGCGCGGGTGACGGTCGGGCTGGAATCTCCAGGCCGATCTGGTCAGAACTTCCGGTACGCCTTGTTCAGGTCGACGAGCGGATGACGCGGCGACATCTGGAACTTGATCAATAGCTCGCGCGCCAGCATGTCGCG
>CAZQLF010000075.1:0-4058 GCA_964594035.1 uncultured Rhodospirillaceae bacterium
CGTGGGGACGGAGACGCTCGACGAGCCGCTTTGCATCGTGCGCGGCATGGATGCCAACGGGGCCAAGGCCACCACCTTCCTGAAGCACGAGAACATCGTGGGATATCCCGACCACTACGTTCAGTCGCCCGATCGCCATGCGATGGACTATGTGGCCGACCTGCTGAAGCAGCGCCGGCTGGACAAAACGCGCATCGGACTGGAGATGGACTCCTACTACTTCACGCCGCTGGCCTATGAGGCGCTGAAACGCAACCTGCCGCACGCCAAATGGGTCGACGCCAATCTGCTGGTGAACTGGGTGCGCGCCGTCAAGTCGGCGAAGGAAATCGAATACATGTCACAAGCGGCGCGGATCATGGAACGCGTCATGAAGGTCGCCATCGATGCGGTTCAGCCGGGAACACGCCAATGCGACGCCGCGGCCGCCATCTATCATGCCGAGACCGCCGGTACACCCGAATTCGGCGGCGACTACACCTCCTTCGTGCCAATGCTGCCGACGGGTGTGGGCACGTCGACGCCGCATCTCACATGGAGCGACGAGAAATTCAAAAAGGGTGAACCGACGATCCTGGAGCTCGCGGCGGCGCGTCATCGCTATCACTGCCCCATGGCGCGCACGGTCTATCTCGGCAAGCCGCCGCAGAAGATGGCGGATACGGCGAGCGTCGTGCTGGACGGGATTGCGGCCGGACTGGACGTCGCCAAACCGGGCGCTACGTGCGAGGAAGTGGAGGGTGCCTGGCGCAAGACCATCGCCAAGCATGGCATCGTCAAGGAATCGCGCGTCGGTTATTCAACGGGTTTGAACTATCCACCGGATTGGGGCGAGAACACCATGAGCCTGCGCCCCGGCGACAAATCAATTTTGGAACCCAACATGACCTTCCACTTGATCGCCGGAATCTGGATGGACGATTGGGGCATCGAGATCAGCGAGTGCTTTCAGGTCACGCCCGCGGGCGCGAAGCCGTTCTGCAACATGCCGCGGGCGCTGGCGGTGAAGCCGTAGGAGAGAAAGGGCGGCGAAGCGTCAGACTTCGCCACCGATCAACCGCGCGGCCAGCGCCGCGTAGCTGCGCGCGGCGATGACGAGCTGGTCGATGGGCACATACTCGTCCGGCCGGTGAGCTTGGTTGATGATGCTGCCGGGTCCCATCAGCACCGTCGGGATAAGCGCATCGCGCATCAGATAGCCGCCGTCGCAGGCCGCACTCCAGCCACCGACGGCAAGGCTCGGCCCGCCGCAATCCTCCGTCGTGCGCTTGACCGCGTCGATCAGCGCGTGACCTTCCGGCAGTTCGAGCGCCGGCATGTCCATGCGCAGATATTCGCGCCGGCTGGTTCCCTCCGGCATATGCACATGGCGCGCCAGCGAGGCGCTCAACTCCTCGAGTGCCGTCTCGCCGGTTTCATTCGGCAAAAGGTGGCGGGCGACCCAGAACTTGCAGGAATCCGGCACCGCGGAAACACCGGGGCCGCGCTGGATAGTGCCAACGCTGCAGGAGGGTGAGCCCAGGAGCGGATGCTTGCGCTGCTGCAGCTCATTGTGGTGGGCCTCCACGCCGGCGATGGCACGCATGGCGCCGTAGATCGCGCTGGCACCGCGATCGGGAAAACCGGCGTGGGCGGCGCGGCCCGCGACTTCCACCTCGAAATAGCAATTGCCCTTGGCGGCGCGAATGGTCTGCAGTTCGGTCGGCTCGCCGATCACCGCCCAGTCCGCCTTGAGCCCGGCCTTGATCGCGGCCTTGGTGCCGATGCCGGTTTCCTCCTCATCCACGCAGGCCGCGAACACAATGCGCCCGCGCGGCCGCTGCAGGCGCCGCTTCAGCGCCACCATGGCGATCGCCATGCCGGCGAGTCCCGCCTTCATGTCGCAAGAGCCCCGGCCATAGAGCCGGCCGTTGTCGATTTCGCCGCCAAAGGGATCGCGGCTCCAGCCATTGCCGATGGGCACCGTGTCGCTATGGCCGGTCAGCAGCAGCGTCGGGCCTTCATCGGCGCCCCAGACACAGGTCAGGTTCGGCCGGTCCGGTGCGGCCTCGTCCATTTCCACCGGCAGGCCGTGATCGGCGAGGAAATTCGCCAGGAGTTCGACGACGGACTTCTCATCGCCGCTGACGCTGGGCTTGCGGATCATCTCCGCCGTCAGACGGATCACCTGTTCCTCGTCGAGTTCGCCGACGACACGATTTTCACTGTGATTGAGCATGTCAGTTGCGGTCCAGGGCACCGACGGCGATGAGGCTGCGCTCGAGGGCCGCGATAAATCCTGCAAGATCACCGTCGGTCATCGGCACCGAAAGGCACCCCATGCCGCGCGGCGACAGCAGCACGCCCTCATTCAGCAGGGCGAGCTGCAGCCATTTCAACAGCTCCCTGTTGCCCTGGGAGGAGTCCCGATGGTTCTCCACCGGCCCCGCCACGGCATGGATGTTGAACAGCGAGCCGACGGTGCTGACCTGCAGCGGTGTACGGCAACGCTGGAAGACGCGCGTTATGTCCTCATGCAGGCGCTGTCCGCGGCGATTGAGTTCGGCGATCACCTCCGGAGTCAGCGCCTTCAGCGTCTCGATGCCGGCCGCCAGCGCCACGGGATTGGCATGGAACGTGCCCGACAGGGTCACGGCATTGGGCCGCGTCGGATCAAATGTGGCCATGACTTCCGGCTTGCCCGCGACCGCGCCGATGGGATAGCCGCCGCCAATGATCTTGCCGAGCGTCGTCAGATCGGAGCGCACCCCGAAATATTCCTGCGCTCCGCCATGGGCGATGCGGAAGGAGATCACTTCGTCGAAGATCAGGACGATGCCGAACTCCTCCGTCACGCGGCGCAGCATCTCGAGGAACCCTGGTTTTGGAGGCAGGATCCCGGCAACGCCCATCACCGGCTCCAGGATAACGCCGGCGATCTGATTGCCGCGCCGGCGCAAGATCGCCTCCACCGCCTTGGCATTGTTGAAGGGCAGCACGACCATGGTGTCGGCAACGGCGGCAGGAACGCCGGGCGCCGGCACGCTGTTCGGCGCTTCGGCGGGGCCAGCCGCTTCGGCGGAAGGTGCCAGGCTGACCATGGCGTAGTCGTTCAGCCCGTGATAGCCGCCCTCGAACTTGGCGATCAGCGGCCGGCCGGTAAAGGCGCGTGCGGCGCGAAAGGCCAGCATGGTGGCCTCGGTGCCCGAGGCGGTAAAGCGCACGCGGCCATCGCGCGCGCCCTGGCGCGCCAAAATCATCTCCGCCAGCACCGCCTCATCGGGCGAGGCAGCAGCCCAGGCCGTGCCGAGCGCTACCTGGGCTTGGGCTGCGGCGACCACGGCGGGCGGCGAATGCCCAAGGATCATGGCGGTGTAATTACCGATCAGATCGAGATAGCGCTGCCCGTCGAGATCGATCAGATGCGCGCCTCGCCCGGCCCGCACGAAGATCGGATAGGGCGATTGATGGACGATGTTGCGGTTGACGCCGGCCGGCAGCGATTTCAACGCCCGCTCATGGGCGCGCTGCGAAGCGCCCGTTCGCGCCTTGTAGCGGGCCGTGATCTCTGCCCGGGCGCGTTCGTCGAGCAGGCCGACATTGCTGATGGCTACGTCTGGCATGGTTGCTGGCGACATGGCATGCGTCCCTCTTCTATCCCATCAAGCGATCGACGGCCCGGCGAAGAGCCCGCATCCCGCGATCGACCTCCACTGCGCTCGAATTGGCAAAGCAAAGGCGCATGGCGTTGGGTAGTGCCTGCGACGATAGAAAGGCTGAGCCGGGGATGAAGGCAACCCCTTCCTCCAGCGCCAACGGGAAATACCGCTCCAGCCAAACGCCCCCGGGCCCGTCATAACGCCAGACACCCCCCCGATCACGAACGGCAGAACGAAGCCCGCAAAGTAATAGAACGGCACGCGAAACACGGGGCGTCCCGTCCAGATCGTCGCGATCCACGCGAAGGTTGCGATCGCGCTCGGCACCGCGAGAGCCATGCTCGCCGCGCCGAACAGCGACAGCGCGAGCGCCGGAATGCCCGTCGCGAACATATGGTGGATCCACACGACGAAGCCGAT
>CAZQLF010000075.1:4068-8621 GCA_964594035.1 uncultured Rhodospirillaceae bacterium
TCAATTTGGAAAGGCAAGGGCGCAGTGCGTTGGGTATTGCTTGGGACGATAGAAAGGCTGAGCCGGGGATGAAGGAAACCCCTTCCTCCAGCGCCAGCGGGAATAACGCATCAGTCGAGACGCCGCCGGGCAGCTCGACCCAGATGAAAAACCCGCCATCGGGACGTGTCCAGCGCGTGCCCTGCAATCCGCCGAAATGCTGCTCCAGGGCGGCCAACATAGCATCGCACCGCTGCCGATAGGTCCGCCGCAGGCCAGCAATATGGCGGTGCATCTGGCCGCTCTCTAGGAAGCCGGCAACGATCCGCTGGGCCAGGGGATTGCTGCAGGTATCGAGCCCCTGCTTGGCCGCGATCATGCGCTGGATCACTGGCGGTGGTGCCAATACCCAGCCGACCCTCAGGCCCGGCGAGAAGATCTTGGAAAAAGTATGCACCGCGATCACGCGACCCTCGCCGCCATCGAGGCTCAGCAGGCTCGCGGGCGGCGGCCGGTCGAAATAGAGCAAGCCATAGGGATCGTCCTCCAGAATCAGGAAATCATCGCGGCGGGCAAGATCCAGCAGCATCCGGCGGCGCTGAAGCGTCAGCGTCGTGCCGCCCGGGTTCTGCGAATTGGGGATGACATAAACGAGCTTCGGCTTGCCGTTCGCTGCGATCAGCGCAGGCAGCCGCTCCACCTGCATGCCCGCCTCGTCCATGGGGCAGCGCACAATCCGCCCCTGATAGCCGGTGACGATCGCCGTGCCGTTCGTGTAGCTCGGCTCCTCGGCGATCACGATATCGCCCGGATCGACGAACAGCTTGGCCACGAGATCGAGGCCCTGGGTGGCGCCGGATGTGATCATCAGCTGGCTTTCGCCGATGGGCTGGCCGGCTTCGGCAAGGAAGGTGAGCAGGGCACGGCGCAGCGACGCCTCACCCTCCGTCGGCCCATAGTTCAGCGCCTCCGCTCGAACGTCACTCAGAATGCAGCCGGCAAGTTCAGCGATCGCGGCCCGGGGGATGGCCTCGGCCGCGGGGCAGCCCATGGCAAAGGAGATGACAGGCCGGGTCTGGCGCTGGAGCAGCGTGATGCTGCTGTCGATGAGCGAGCCGGTGATGCCCTGGGCTCTCTCAGCGAAGGCCCGTTCGGCCGGCGGCGCGCCGCGAACTTGTGGAGACAGCAAGGTCATGGTTATCTGGCATCCATTTTGGTATACCATTTGTGCTGCCCTGCCACACCTTGTCAAGAACGGCGGGGCAGGAGCATTACGGAGACCATGGACGAACGGAGCGATAGCGCGAAGCGCCCGCCAGCCGGCGGGGTTGCGCGGGACGCGGCGCCGGCCAGGCGCGCAGCACCTGTGCGCGTGGCGCTCATTGCGCTCGCCAGCGACCACGGGATTCGCGGCGAGCTGGGCCTGCTGTTCGGCCGCCAGGCGGAGCTGCGTCTGGCGCGCGTCTCCTCGCCGGACCGCTACAACATGGATAGCCTCACCGCCACGACCGAAGGCATCGGACGAGCCATCCGATGGATGAGTCTCGGCAGCCCCGTGGGTGTCGCGGCCTATGGCTGCACTTCGGCCACCATTGTCGTTGGTGAAGAAACGGTGATACGCAGCTTGGGCGCCGCACTGCCCGGCGTGCCGGGAACAACGCCCATTACCGCGGCACGCGCCGCACTGGCCAAATTCGGGGCGCGCCGCATTGCGCTGCTGACCCCCTACCCCGCCCCCATCCACCGCGCGGTTGTCGACTACATGACCAGTCAAGGCTTCGACATCGTCGCCGAGCGTGGTCTCGACATCGAAGTCGATCGCGATATCACCGCTTATCCGGCCGAAGATCTGCGCGCGGCGATTTTGAGGCTCGACCGCCACAACGCCGATGCGATCTTCGTTTCCTGTACCTCGGTCAGGATCGCCGCTGCCATCAGCGAACTGGAATCGGCCACTGGGTTACCGGTCGTGACATCGAACTAGGCGCTCGCCTGGCATTGCCTGCAACTCGCCGGGCGGCCGGCCAGCATTTCGGGCTTTGGCCGCCTTTTGGCCGGCGGTCGATAGTCTCAGCTTCCGGATCGCCAGGCTTTAAATGGCGAGGCTGGGCCGCGCCTGCAGAACCCTGAGGACGTTCTGTTTGGAGCGGCGCAAATGCGCTTCCGCCAGTTTCAGCAGCTTCTTTTCATCGCGGCCGCGGGCGGCACGAATGATGGCCTGGTGCTCGCGCCGGGTCAGCGGCGCCTCATCGGCGTAGAAGGCGTCAATCCAGACGAACATCTGCAGACGGTCGTAAAGCCGCATCAGCATCTCGAACAGCAAATCGTTGCGCGACGCGCGCGCAATGATTTCGTGGATGCGCTGGCCCTCGCGCAATTCCTCATCGCCCTGGATTTCGTCGCCGTCGAAACGGCGAAGCTGGCGGCCGAGGCGCTCCAGCTCCGCCAGGTCGGCCTCGCTCAGCCGGCGCATCGCCAGTCTGATCGCATGCTTCTCCAGCATCTCGCGCAGATCGTAGAGGTCCTCCACGGTCTTGGCGTCGACCTCGCGCACGAAATGGCCCCGCTGGGGCCGGCTTTCCACGAGCCCATCCTGGACGAGGCGGCCAAGCGCCTCACGGATGGGCGTGCGGCTGACTTTCAGCTGCTCGCCGAGATCGCGCTCGGCGAGCTTCTGGCCGGGCCGCAGCTTGCCCGAGAGGATGAGCTGCTTGATCCCCTCATAGACTCGCAGCTTCAACGTGGGTTCCGACATCGGCTCCTGCCCTCAGGCTTCCCTTATCGGATAGCCGCCGCATGCGATGCTGACAAGGCACGAACAGGTCCGGCAACGATTCGAGTTAACAAATATCGGCCCCTTCGATGGTACGATGACAGCGGGCCTCTCTGACGACCAGTTATCCACAGCCTGTCCCCCGCTCCGCCCACAAAAAAATTTTCGGCACCGCATATAGCACTTGACCCCCTACTATATGTTGGGGTTTCGACGCCGAATGCTGCGCTGCAACACCAGATATTGCGGTTCGGTTGCAAATCGACGGCAGTTTTTTGTTGAAGCCTACCCCCCATTGATGCACACTCTTCATATTGTGGGCGGCGCCAGTTGATGTACAATTACTTGCGCCGCCACAATTGCCTAAGGGCCCAACTTAAACCAGAGTCTCGGCTTTAGGCGGCGGGCGGGATGAAGCGGGAGTGCGGCCTTTGGGCCGCTGCATTTGTCGGGGGGTTACCATGCGTATTGAGCGTCGATATACCGAAGCTGGCAAGTCACCTTATGCCGGAATCGAGTTCCGGACGACCACGTCGGAGATCCGTAATCCCGATGGCTCGGTGGTCTTCCAGCTGAAGGATATCGAGGTCCCCGCGGACTGGTCGCAGGTCGCCTGTGACGTCCTCGCTCAGAAGTATTTCCGCAAGGCCGGGATTCCGACCCGCCGCTATGCCGTGGCCGAGGCCGAGGTGCCGGACTGGCTGCGCCGTCACGCCGCGGATGAGGCGGCACTCGCCGCCCTCGAGCCCGCGCAGCGCACCACTGGCGAGACCAAGGCAACCCAGGTGTTCGATCGGCTCGCCGGCACTTGGACCTATTGGGGCTGGAAGGGGGGTTATTTCGACGCGGAATCCGATGCGCGGGCCTTCTTCGACGAGATGCGCTTCCAGATGTGCCGCCAGATGGGCGCGCCCAACTCGCCGCAGTGGTTCAATACCGGTCTGCATTGGGCCTATGGCATCGATGGTCCGGCCCAGGGCCACTACTACGTCGATTTCAAGACCGGCAAGCTGGTGGCCTCGGAATCGGCCTATGAACATCCGCAGCCCCATGCCTGCTTCATCCAGTCCGTTGCCGACGACCTGGTGAATGAAGGCGGCATCATGGATCTCTGGGTCCGCGAAGCGCGCCTGTTCAAATACGGCTCGGGCACCGGCTCCAACTTTTCCAAGCTGCGCGGCGATGGCGAAAAGCTCTCCGGCGGCGGGCGTTCTTCCGGCCTGATGAGCTTCCTCAAGATCGGCGATCGCGCCGCCGGCGCCATCAAGTCCGGCGGCACCACGCGCCGCGCCGCCAAGATGGTCAGCGTCGATCTCGATCACCCGGATATCGAGGCCTATATCGACTGGAAGGTGATCGAGGAGCAGAAGGTCGCAGCCCTCGTCACCGGCTCCAAGCTCGCCAGCAGGCATCTCAACGCCATCATCGAGGCCTGCCACGCCGAGGAAGGCGCCAAGGAACCTGAATCTCGTTTCGATCCCAAGCGCAACAAGACCCTGCGCAAGGCGATGCTGCGGGCCCGCGAAGTGCAAATTCCCGAGAATTATGTCCGCCGGGTCATCCAGTTCGCAGAGCAGGGCTATACCGAGATCGACTTCCGCACCTACGACACCGACTGGGATTCCGACGCTTATCTAACCGTCTCGGGCCAGAACTCGAACAATTCGGTGCGCGTCTCCAACGATTTCATCAAGGCCGTCCAGGACAACGGCGAGTGGAAGCTGATCCGGCGCATCGACGGCAAAATCCACAAGACGCTGAAGGCGCGCGACCTGGGGGAGAAGATCGGCGAAGCCGCCTC
>CAZQLF010000075.1:8631-9034 GCA_964594035.1 uncultured Rhodospirillaceae bacterium
GCGGGTGATCCAGTTCGCCAAGCAGGGCTACAAGGACATCGATTTCCCGGTCTACGACACCGACTGGGATTCGGAAGCCTATCTGACGGTGTCGGGCCAGAACTCGAACAACACCGTGCGCGTCACCGACGAGTTCCTCAAGGCGGTGGAGGCGGACGGCGACTGGGATCTGACCTGGCGCACCAAGCCTGGCAAGGTCGCGAAGACGCTGAAGGCGCGCGACCTGTGGGAGAAGATCGGCCAAGCCGCCTGGGCCTGCGCCGATCCGGGCGTGCAGTACGACACCACCATCAACGAGTGGCACACCTGCCCGTCGAGCGGCCGCATTAACGCGTCCAATCCGTGCTCGGAATACATGTTCCTGGACGACACGGCCTGCAATCTCGCCTCGCTGAACCTGATG
>CAZQLF010000076.1:0-2579 GCA_964594035.1 uncultured Rhodospirillaceae bacterium
GCGTCCACCCTCGGCCGCCGAAAACAATGCAAAGGTCATTTAACACCTGATCGGGAGCATCACCATGAGGAGATCCACGATTACGAAACCAGCTGGTTTGGGTTGGCTGCTTGGCACAGCTGTGGCCGCTATGCTCGCCACGTGGCCTGCCATCAGTGCCATTGCTGATGAACCGACCGTGCGGCTGATGGTAGGCGGTATCGACAAGCAGATTTACCTTCCCTATCAACTCGCTGAGAGTCTCGGCCTTTATAAGAAGCACGGCGTCAATGTCGAGCTGAGTACCGAGCAGAACGGCGGTGTCGGTGCCGAAGATGCCGTAGTATCGGGCCAGGTCGACATGGCTGGCGCCTGGTATGTCCATGCCATCGACTTTCAGCTTCATGGCAAGGATGTCATCGGTATTGCCCAGCTCGGCAACGCGCCGGGTGAGCGCATCATGTGCAAGAACGGCTCTAACGTAAAATCGCCGGAAGACTGGAAGGGCAAAGCCGTGGGCGTCACTGATATCGGCTCGGGCACCGACGATCTGGTGCTTTACGTATCAGCCCGCAGCAACATGACATCGAAGGACTTTACCCGTGTTGCCGCCCATGCTGGCCAGACGATGATCGCGGCACTGAAATTCTGCAAAAGTTGCTGCGGGATCACGACCCAGCGTACTGGGAATGGGATAGAAAAGCTGAACATCGGCTACTCGGCAATCGATCTCTCCACTGGCGACGGTGTGAAGAAATGGCTTGGCGGATACTGGCCGACAGCTTCGGTGCTGGCGCGCGGCGATTGGGTGGAGAAAAACCGGGATGCAACCCAGCGCGTTGTGACCGCGTTGGTCGAGACCATGCACTGGATCGATACCCATACAGCCGCCGAGATCGCCGACAAATTGCCGAAGGATTTCGTCAGCAACCCGTTATCTACGCGTGACGAATACATTCGTGCCCTCGCGCAGGACAAGGGCCAGTTCCTCGCCGATGGCATGATGCCCGATGGCGGTCCGCAGACCGTCCTCGACGTTGAAAGGGCGGCTGGCAAGATCAAGGGCGATGTCGATCTGTCGAAGACCTATACCAACGAATTCGTCATCCAGGCTAACAAAGACCTCGGCTACATCAAGTAACCTTGAGTCACCTCGAGGGCCCCTCGCGGGGCCTTCTTCTTTTTGTCAACCGTGCGGCCAAAGTTCCTAGCCTCGACCTGTCGTAAACTAGCAGCGAAATCTTGAGACGCGCGGGTGCGGACATGGAGCTTCGCTTACCCGTGCGCTGAGCATCCGCAAATAACGCTGGTTGCGTTTCCCCGCAACCAAAAGGCCCCGTGGTCCTCACGGACCACGGGGCCTTTTTATTGCTGGGTCGGCGAAGAACTTACAGCAAATCTGTCGCGACCGTCAGCGTCATTCCACGTAGGCGATCGCCTCGATTTCGACCAGCATCTCCGGCTCGGCGAGCGCGGCCTGCACCGTCGTGCGCGCCGGCGGCTCGGTCGGAAAAGCGCGGGCAAATTCCTCGTTCATCACCTGGAAATGCCGGATATCGGCGAGGTAGACGTTGCATTTGACGACGTCACGAAACGTGGCACCGCCCTCCGCAAGGATTGATTTGATGTTCTTCAGCACCTGGCGAGTCTGGGCGCGGACGTCGCCGATGCCGACCAGTTCGCCCTTGTCGTTCCAGCCGACCTGACCGGCGGTGAAGAGGTAGTTGCCGCCCTTGGCACCGGGCGAATAGGGATATGTGGGCCGCGGCTGGAAGGACAGATTTTTGGGTCGCAGGACTTTTTTCGGCATCGATCGTCTCCTCATCGTGGCGGATTGCATCAGCTCTCGAGGCGCCGCTTGCCGCTGTGCGGCAGAGCCGATTTTGCTAAAAGTATTAAGCCAGATTTTGCGGCTTGAAGGGGCGCTTATCCGCGGGAGACCTGACATGCGATTTGTCATTGCGATGATGATGCACGAGACCAATACCTTTTCGCCGGTTCGCACGCCCATTGCCAGGTTTGGCACGCACGATGGGCCGCTGTTCGGGCCAGCCGCATACCAGGCGATGAAGGGGTCCAGCAGCGCGATGGGCGGATTTATCGAGGTGGCTGAAGCGATCGATGCCGAGATCGTGACGCCAATTGCGGCCGACTCTCCACCGAGCGGCCCCGTCGAAGACGATGCCTATCGCACCATGACTGACTCCATATGCGAGGCGGTGCGCAAGGGATGTGATGCCATCTTTCTTGATTTGCATGGCGCCATGGTCACGCAATCCCTGGAGGACGGCGAAGGCGCCCTATTGTCCCGCATCCGGCAGATCGCACCTGATGTTCCCATTGCCGTTACGCTGGATATGCATGCCAACCTCTATCCCGCCATGGTCGATAATGCGACCGTAATCGCCGGCTATCAGACCTATCCCCATATCGACATCTACGAGACCGGCAAGCGAGCCGGACGCGTGCTGATGGACATGCTGGCGGGCAAGGCAAAGCCGACGATGGCGTGGGGGCAGCGGCCGATGCTGCCTCATGTCATTCGTCAGGGCACGGCCGGCTTTCCCAATGGATCATCCCAAGCAACGGGGCGGCCCGGT
>CAZQLF010000076.1:2589-8930 GCA_964594035.1 uncultured Rhodospirillaceae bacterium
TTCGGCTTCGTTCCTTGGGCAAGGCCACGGCCGACTTTCCCAATCGCGCGCTCCAGGCCCGCGCGAAGGAAATGGAGGCAGGCGAAGCGCTTTGTGCCTCCCTTTTCGTCGGCTTTCCCCATGCCGATATCCGCAATGCGGGACTCTCCTGCGTCGTCGTGACGAACGACGCGCCGGAAAAGGCGGTGAAACTTCGCGATGAGCTTCTCGACTTCGCCTGGCGCGAGCGGGAGGCATTCGTCTACAAAATCGAGCCGCTCGAAGCCTCTCTTGCCCGCGCCGCGACAATGTCACGCGGCCCGGTCATTCTGCTGGACCACTATGACAATTGTGCCTCAGGCGGCACCATGGATACGACGGTCGTACTGAATGGCATTTTGAAAGCAGGCCTCGAAAATGTGGCCGCCTTTGCGATCTACGATCCCTGGGCGGTCAAGGAGCTGATGCGTGCCGGCATAGGGGCGGAAATCACTCGGCCGCTGGGCGGGAAGCTCGACATGCCGTCCATCGGCCGCAAGGGCCAGCCGCTGGAAGTCAGCGGGCGCGTGAAACTGATCTCTGACGGCCAGTATCGCCATCGTGGACCGGCAAGTCCGGGCATGCCGCACAACATGGGTCCGGCCGTGGTGCTCGATACCGGAAAAGTGGAGATTGCCGTCATCTCGAGGCATGTCGAGCCAAATGATCTCAATTGCCTGATCAGCCTCGGCATTGATCCCGTGCAGAAGCGGTTTCTCATGCTGAAGAGCCGCATTCATTGGCGGGCCGGACTTGCGCACATCGCCAAGGACGTCGTCGAGTGCGCTGGCGTCGGTGTTTGCACGTCCGACTATGGTCAGCTGACGTTCAATCGGGTTCGCCGGCCGATCTTTCCGCTCGATCTCGTCAATGATGACATGGCCCCGGCAAGAGCATGATTCATTCCAGGACCGGCCTGGTTATGGTCTTTGCGAAAATCGGCATCACGCGGCAGCTTCGCGGACTGCCTTCCCCAGCGCCTTCAGCGCCTTGTCCCGGAATACGCGCAACCCAAGTTCCGGGCGATAGCCATGGATCTCTTTCACATCCAGCTTGCGCATGAAATCGATGATTTCTCTCGATATGACCTGTCCGGGTACAAGAATCGGGAATCCCGGTGGATAGGGGATCACGAAGTTCGTCGATACGAGTTCTCGGCCGCTATCCAGGGCAGCGTTGACCTCACCCCGGGAGAGCGAGAGGTACTGGCACATGCCTTCGTCGTAAGCGATAAAGAACGCAGATCGCAGGTCTCCCGCCGGAACAGACGGCCCGTGCGGAAGAAGAGCCTCGTGGAAGCGCGAAAAATCGGGCAACGCCGGCAGATCAACGGCTAGCGACTTGACCGCGCTGTCATAGGCGAGTCGCTCCATCGGACTTGCATCCTCCAGCCGCTCCTCGATTTCCTGCGCGATCTTGACCAGCACCTCGATCAGGTAGGCGACCGAGGAACGCGTGGTACCGATATTGGTCATGAACAGGACGGTGTTGCGCGACGTCTTGTTGATCTGGATGCCGTACTTGTCCATGAGCACGCGGGTCTTGAACGTCGAACCATCGAAGCCCGACCGGCCCGTTGCCAATGTGATCCGGCTTGCATCGAGCGCGAACTCGTCCTTCGACCACGCTTCCCATATGTCGTTCCAGCCGTGCTCGGGATCGAAATAGGACGTGATTCCGGATTCACGGTACTCCGAAGGCACCATGTCGCCGACGGTCAACACCTTGAAATACTTCTGCAGCAGCGGGTGGGTGGAGATGCATCGGCGCATGGCCATTGCGGCCTCCACCTGCTTCTGGACGAACTCGAAGCCTTCAAGTTCGACCTGACGGCGACCCACGTCGAGCGAAGCGATGATCTGGTAATTGGGGGAGGTGGAGGTGTGGGTCATATAGGCCTCGCGGAAGGCCTGTTCGACTTCACCTTTGAAGTCCTGGTCCTGAACGTGAATCATTGAGCCCTGCCGCAGCGCGGTCAGAGTCTTGTGCGTCGACTGGGTGGCATAGACGCGAATCCGCACCTTTTCGGGATCGGGCCCTGGTGGAGGTTCCCTCCTCTCCACGGCCGCTGCATAGGCCGCTCGATAGCTGGCGCTCTTGTAGCGTTCGCGCAAAACCTCGGCACAGTGCATGGCGGTGCGCTGGCGGTAGGTCGGTCCGAACCGGGCGAAAGCGAACCATGCCTCATCCCACAGGAAGATGAGGTCGGGCTTGATCGCCAGGCACGCTTCCATCACGCGCTCGACGTTATAGACAATGCCGTCGAAGGTGCAGTTGGTCAGCAACAGCATGCGCACGCGCGCGAGCAGGCCCGCTTCCTTTAACTGCAGCAGCCGCTTCGTGACGTTCTTCAGCGGCACGGCGCCGTACATCGACCATTCGTGCAGCGGATAGCTGTCGAGATAGATGACGTGGGCACCGGCCAGCACCAGCCCGTAATGGTGCGATTTGTGGCAGTCGCGATCGACGAGCACGATGTCACCGGGTCGGACCAGGGCCTGGACGACAATCTTGTTGCAGGTCGACGTGCCGTTGGTGGAGAAGAATGTGTGCTTGGCGCCGAAGGCGCGTGCGGCCAGCTCCTGTGCTTTCTTGATGGGCCCGGCAGGCTCGAGCAGGGAATCGAGGCCACCCGACGTCGCCGAAGTCTCGGCGAGGAAGATGTTGGCGCCGTAGAACTCACCCATGTCCTGGATCCAGTGCGAGCGCGCGATCGACTTGCCGCGGCTGATAGGCAGGGCATGGAAGACACCGGTCGGCTGCCGGGAATACTCCTTGAGTGCGGTGAAGAAGGGCGTCTGATAGCGGTTAGCCACGCCCCGCAATATGTTCAGGTGGAGTTCGGTATAGTCTTCGGTGTTGTAGAACACGCGGCGGCAGTTGCCCAAATCACGGCCTGCAATGTCCTCTACCGATCGGTCGGTCACGAGATAGACGTCGAGTTCCGGCCTTACCTTGCGCAAAAGCCGGCACAACTCGGGGCCGTACTCGTCGGGCTCGAGCGCATCGAGATCCTCGTCGCCCAGACGCGTCAGATAACGGTGGAGTACCTTCAGGCTGCTTCTGGATTTCAGATCGAAGCCGAAGCGAACCACGACGGCCTGGATATTGTGGTTGAAAAGAACCGCGATGAGCGCGTCCTCAAGTGAGGGTGCCACGACGGACTCATAGATAAACGGGTCCTCCGGGCGGCGCATCCGGTGCAGACTCGACTCGAGCGCCAGTTCCTGGCCGCTGCTAAGAGCGTCGACGAACAGGACCTCGAAATAGGGATTGGACGCCCCCGTCTCGGCAACATCTTCATCAGCGTTGGCCATGTCGGCCTCGGTTCCGTCGCCTTCGGCCGCCGCCTGCCGGCGATAGGCACCGCTCGACAAAGACCCCACGACGCGCCGGACGGCATGGTCGAATTCGTGGAAGGCGCCGACCTCGACGAGCCTTCGAAGGTGCTCGAACTGGGCGCGGCCCGGAAATGCCCAATAGATCTCGATGGGCTCGATCACGCCAAGCAGGCCAAGAGCTTCTCTCTTGAGTTTTTGCTGGTCGCTACCGTCCCTGGCAGCGAGCGCGAGCCGCCGGGCAGTGTGCTTCAGCGCTGTCCAGCGGTCGTGTCGAAGTTGCGCGGCGCTGTAGTAGTCACCTGCGGAGACGGTCGTGGCCTCGCTTGTCATGCCTCTGACCTCGCTTCATCCCGTCCATCGTCGGAATGATGCTACCACCATTGTTGATGAGGCCAATCTTGACTCAGCAGGTCCAAGGCCTAAGCGCTGTCCCACGTAAGATATTGAATTCCCTGGTGAATCAGAGTTTCCGCGGAATTGGCTCTTCAGCCATTTGCTGCAAGCAGCATGGCGGCGCCCTTTTCAGCGATCATCATGGTCGGCGAATTGGTATTGCCGGAGGCGATCGTAGGCATCACGGACGTAAGTAGCCGGCTAAGCTTCTGGGCGCGACAACGCATCCCGAAGGAATATTAGTTAGGCCTTTTACGCGTCGGGCCGGAATTTGTCTGATTCTGCCGTTTGCCGGCGGCAGAAGCAGAAAGGAAACTGAAATGCCAACTGGCTAGTCTGGCGGTGGCGAACCAGGAAGGAGGCGACGATGCTAAATCCGACAAGCCTTCTGGCCGATGCACTCGGGCGGAACCTGTCCGACACCTATCGGCGGACGTATGGCGAGCGCGAGCCCTGGATTGCGACCGGGCTGGATGAAGCGGCCCGCCTCGTCATCGAGCGGATCGCCAGCAGCGATGCGCTCTATCACGATACGCATCACACCGCGCTGGTGACGCTCTGCATGCAGGATATCCTGCGCGGCCGCCGGCTCGAGCACTCCGTGTCGCCCTCGGACTGGGCGCATGCGATCCTGGCGGCGCTCAATCACGATATCGGCTATGTGCGCGGAATTTGTCCGGGCGATACGGAGGATTGCTTTGTCACCGACGCCGCTGGCAATACGGTTCAGCCGCCACGCGGCGCCTCGGACGCCTTTCTGACCCCCTATCATATTGAACGCGGCAAGATCATGGTCCGCGAACGTTTCCGGCCTGTCCCCTGGATCGACGAGGAAAAGATTGCGCATGGCATCGAGCTCACGCGCTTTCCGGTGCCGGAGGATGCCGACCACGCCGAGACCGATACGGACGCTGGACTTGTGCGCGCCGCCGACCTGATCGGCCAGCTCGGCGATCCACTTTATCTGCGCAAGATCAACGCGCTTTATTGCGAATTCATCGAGAACGGCGTGGACAAGAAACTCGGCTACAGCAGCCCCGCGGACATGATCGACAAGTATCCGCAGTTCTATTGGGCCAAGGTGGAGAAGCACATCGGCGATGCATTGCGTTATCTCGACATGACCATGGAGGGCAAGCAGTGGACCGCGACGCTCTACAGCAACATCTTTGCCATCGAACATAACCGGCGGCGCACGGGGCCGCATGCGGGTTCGGCGACCGAACGCCGGGTTGAGGGATAGGCGCTAGCCGGCCCCTGCAGCGCATTTCCTAAGCAGTCGCCCGGCATGCGCGCCTGGCGGCACCAGGCGCAGATCGCCAGTAGCAGCAGATCGATGGCAGCTGTTGGAGCCTAGGGCAGCCCCGCCGCCTTGAGCGCCCGCAAGCGCCGCTCGCTATGCTCGGCCAGTTTGTAGCGGCTCATGCCGGTGTGCCGTGCGATCGAGAAATCCGGCCATATCCTCAGGACCTCACGCGCCTGTTCGCGGGCCTCGGTCAAGCGGCCCATCTCGGCATAACAGGCTGCAAGGCCAATCCGCGGCATGACGTAATCGGGCAGATGCGCAATCGCCTGGCGATAGGCGGCAATCGACGAATCGAAATGCCGCAGCAGATGGCGGGCATGGCCCAGCGTGTCCAGATACCAGGGTGAATGGAGCGGGCAGAACCCAATGGCCCGCTCGGCCGTGCGGGCTGCTTCAGCCGACTCACCGGCCCAACTCAGCACGAAGGCCAGCAGCGCCATCGATTCCGCGCCGTTCGGCTGCAGGGCAACGCCCCGGCGCGCCGACGCAATGGCAGGATCGAACTCGCCACGCAGCACGCGGATCAAACCCAGCACGCCGTGGACCTCGGGCAATTCCGCATCAAGAGCAAGGGCACGCTCGGCCACCGTTGACGCCCTCGCCAGCGCCTCTTGCGGCTGGTCGGCCCACAGGAACCGCGCGTCGTGCCAATGGGCGTAGGCGAGCCACGCCCAGGCCGTGGCATAGCCAGGGTCGGACGCTGCCGCTTTTTCGAACAGGAGCCGTGCCTTTTGCACTCCCTCCTTCGTCTGGCGCTTGTACTGCGTCAGGCCCTTTGTCAGCCATGTCCAAGCTTCGAGCGAAATGGTGGAGTGGTGCCAGGCCCGCGCTTGCTCGCCCTCCAGCAGCTCGACCTGAAGGGCGCGCACGACATGGGCTGCAATCTCGTCCTGGACAGCGAAGACGTCGCGATGGGCGACGTCGTATCGCTCCGACCACATCTCGGCACCACTCTCGGAATCCAGCAGATAGGCATTGACGCGGATCCGGTCGGTGCTCACCCGAACACTGCCATGCAGGGCGTAGCGCACGCCCAGCTCGCGGGCCGCCTCGCTGGCGCCCAACGGCCGCTCCTTGAAGCGGAGCGCGGAATCCCGGGCGATGACGAACAGGCCGAGGACGCGCGACAGCATCGTCGTCAGTTCCTCGGTCACGCCCTCGGCAAGAACCTCGTGCTCGGCATCGCGCCCGATGGATTTGAACGGCACGACGACGATTGTCGTCTTGACCGGCTCGCTGGCACGTCGGTTTCCATCGGGGTGCGCGGCCTCTTGTCCAGATAG
>CAZQLF010000077.1:0-8887 GCA_964594035.1 uncultured Rhodospirillaceae bacterium
CAGGCAAGTTTGAGCGAATACGACTATCCGCAAACGCAGGCCCGAGGAGATGCCGAGTGAACAGCACCACGGCCGTGATCGATCTGCCGCGCGCCGAGACGCTGCGCCCCGACCAGGCCATCGGCGAGCTGGCGAAGGTCGCCTGGCAGGAGGTGATCGGCCTTGGCGTCACCGTGGGAGGGGATTTCGAGGTGATCAACAGCGCCATGACGGCCGAGCGCGCTTTGTGGCTCATCGAATGGGCGAAGCGCTGGGCCATGGGCCTGGAGAACGGCGAGTAGATTTCAGCAGGGGCGGGGCAGATGGCAATTTGGCGCAAGCGCGGCCGGCCGAAGCTGAACCGGCCGAGTCACGATAACGGCACGCCCGAGGTGCAGGCTCGGCGTACGTCGCTGGCCGGCGGCGGCGATCCGGCGCTGACCGAGCATCCGCTGGGAATCATGCTGGTGCGCGGGCTGATCTCCGCCGAGGAGCATGAGGCGGGCTGCTACTACGCCATGCTGTATGCAAAGGCGGTGGCGCGCACGCATCTGAGCTCGGCACATATCTACCAGCGCATGCTGGCCGACAGCGGGCGCTCCACGACGCTCGACGACAAGAGCCAGGAACATATCGAGCGGCTGTTCCGGCAGGGAAAGAACCGGCTTCTGGCTGCCGGGCGCCGGGTTTCGGAGGCGACGGAAAATCTCGCGGTGTTCGGCCGCCCAGCACGATTCCTCGATCGACGCCGCCCCGCCGAGCTTCGCCGCGGCGCGGATTTCAGCGAGTTTCAGGCCGTGCTGGAGGGGCTGGCGGTGCTTAGTGCCTGCTACGGGCGCGGCGCCAGGCGGCGCGGGCGAATGGAGACCCACTGCGCCGCGAGCCTGGCATCCCGTTGGCGGCCCAGCTCTGGGACGTCTTGAAGTCGTAGCGGTTGCGGATCTCGGTATTGAAGTAGGCGCCCTTCGACGGGGCGGCCATAAAGGCTTCGTAGGCCTCGGGCGGCACGTCGAAATAGGTGTAGGTCCCGGCGCGGAAAGTGACCGAGAGCCGCCGTCCCCGGGCGTTGTAGACGATGCGGTCTATGGCGGACGAGTCGATCGATGATGCAACGGGAGATACCAAATCAGGTCCCTGTTGTTGGCGTTCCGGGCCGAACTCGCCAATTCAACACCAGGCGGGATGACAAGTTCCAGATTGTTTTTTCGCGCGGCAGCGCGGCGAGAAAGGGATTTGAACGATTCGAGTTGACGATATAGGAAAAAAGTCCTATAAATAAATATACGATGCCCTTCGGCCCGAGAGTGGGGCCGCTTACATTTCAGCACCATGGCCCGCAGACCGCAGCAGAAGATGCAACCGCCGGAGGGGCCGCAGTCCACGCCGCGTGATAGCGCAGAAAATCCTGCCATCGCCAAACTTGCCCGCCGCCATGCCGAGGCAGCGCTGGCGGCGCTAATCGAAGTCGTGGGCGATCGCTCGGCCTCGCCGGCGGCACGGATCTCGGCGGCGAGCACCTTGCTTAACTGGGGCTTCGGCAAGTCGATCGCTTCGGGGGACGATGACAACGGTCCGGCGGAGCTGGTGATCCGATGGTGCAGCGCCCAGGACGGCTCCGCAGCAAAGCCAAGGCGCCGTCCCCCGCGCAAAAAGATATCGTAATCCCCTATGCGCCACGTCCGCAGTTCATCGCCTTCCATAACCGCAGCGAGCGCTTTGCCATCGGCGTTGCCCATCGGCGCGCCGGCAAGACGGTTGCCTGCATCAACGACCTGATCCGTGGCGCTCTCACCTGCGCGCGGCCCAGCCCGCGATTTGCGTATGTGGCGCCCCTGTTCAAGCAGGCAAAGCTGGTTGCATGGGACTATCTGAAGCATTACGCGCTGGCTGTGCCCGGCACGCGCGCGCATGAGAGCGAGCTGCGCGTCGACTTCCCGAACGGCGGGCAGGTGCGCCTGCATGGCGCCGATAATCCCGACGCGCTGCGCGGCATCTATCTCGACGGCGTCGTGCTGGACGAATACGCCCAGATGCGCCCGCAAGTCTGGCCCGAGGTCATCCGTCCGGCGCTGGCCGATCGCATCGGCTGGGCGGCCTTCATCGGCAGCCCCATGGGACGCAACGCCTTCTGCGACCTCTATGAGGCGGCGCGCGAAGACCCGAGCTGGTTCGTCTTCCGACTGAAGGCGAGCGAGACCGGGCTGATCCCGGCCGAGGAGCTGGAGGCGGCCCGCGCGGCGATGACCGCCGATCAATACGCGCAGGAGTTCGAGACCTCATTCGATGCGGCGGTGCTCGGCTCCTACTACGGCAGCCTGATGCAGCAGGCCGAAACCGAAGAGCGGATCACGGCGGTGCCGTGGGATCCGGCAACGGAAGTCCACACCGCCTGGGACCTCGGCGTCGGCGATTCCACATCCATCTGGTTCTTCCAGCAGGTCGGGCTCGAGATCCACCTGATCGACTACCACGAGAACAGCGGCGTCGGCCTGTCGCACTATGTCGGGGAACTGGAAGCCAGGCGCGGCCGCGGCTGGGTGTTCGGCGAACATATCCTGCCCCATGACGCGAAGGCGCGGGAACTCACCACCGGCAAGACGCGCGAGCAGGCACTGAATGCGCTGGGCGTGCAGCCGCGCATCCTGCCGGCGGAACCGGTAGAAGACGGCATCAATGCCGCGCGCAATCTGCTGCCGCGCTGCTGGTTCGACGCGAGCCGCTGCGCGCGGGGAATCGTGGCGCTGCGCCAATACCGGCGCGACTATGATGACCGATTGAAGGCCTTCAAGGGCCGGCCATTGCATGACTGGACGAGCCATGCAGCCGACGCTTTCCGCTATCTCGCCATGGGATTGCCTGAACGGACGTCCGAGCAGAAGCCCATCGCCTATCCGAAAGGACCCTTCGTATGAGCATCGCCTTGTTGATGCGCCTGGAAGCAATCGAGAAGCGCGTGGCCGAGCTGGACAAGCTGCTGGCCGCGCGCCAGGCGGCGGCCCCCACCGCGGAGAAAGCGCCGGCGCCAAGCCCCGAGGCGCGGCCTGCTTCGCGGACGAAACGGGCCGCCGCCTGACCCATGGACGGGGAGACGGCAACCATGACAGGCGAGGCGCGGCCGCTGCGCGACGACGAGATTGTCGCCATCTGCCAGGCGGAGATCGCGGGCTCGCTGGGGTTCCTCGACGGCAAGCTGGCCGAGGCGCGGTTGAGGGCGCTGCAGTACTACAACGCCGAGCCCTACGGCAACGAGATCGAGGGCTCGAGCCAGATCGTGACCACCGAGGTGCGCGACACGGTGGAATCGATCATGCCGAGCCTGATGAAGATCTTCCTCTCCGGCGACAAGGTGGCCCAGTTCGATGCCACCGGGCCGGAGGACGAGCAGGTTGCCGACCAGGCGACCGATTACGCGAACTACATTTTCACGAAAGACAACCCGGGATTCATGATCCTGGAGACAGTCTTTCGCGACGCGCTGATCCAGAAGGTGGGCATCGTCAAGCTTTACTGGGACGATGCCGAGGACGTCACTCGCGAGACCTATCAGGGCCTGAGCGACGACGAACTGCAGCAGCTTCTGATCCCCGACGAGGTCGAGCCGCTGGCGCTGACTAGCTATCCCGCGACCATGCTGCAGCGCGACCCGGGCGCAGGCGATATTGGGCCGGCACCAGCCATGCTGCATGACGTAGTGGTACGGCACATCCACCCGAGCGGCAGGGTGCGCATCGTCAACGTTCCGCCGGAGGAATTCCTGATCAGCCGGCGGGCAAGCTCGCTGGAGGACGCTGGCTTCGTCGCCCACCGTGTGAAGCGCACCGCCTCCGAGCTCATCGAGATGGGCTTCGACCGCGCGCTGGTGGACGATCTGCCCGGCAGCGACGGCGAGGAATTCAACCCTGAGCGCATCGAGCGCTTCCGCGCCGAGGATGAAGGTTTCAGCGGCTCGCCCGCACTCGATCCCGCAGCCCGCGAGATCTGGGTGACGGAATGCTATATCCGCATGGATTGCGACCGCGACGGAATCGCGGAGCTGCGCAAGATCACGCTGGCCGGCGACCCGGCGGGCCATCTGCTGGATAACGAGCCGGTCGACAGCCTGCCGTTCCGCTACTGGACGCCGGTGCCCCAGCCGCACAAGTTCCACGGGCTTTCCATCGCCGATCTCACCATGGATCTGCAGCTGACCCAGTCCACGGTGCTGCGCCAGCTGCTCGACAACATGTACCGGGTGAACAACGGGCGTTTCGCGATTTCGGACTCGGTCAATGTCGAGGACATGATGACCGTGCGCCCCGGCGGGCTGGTGCGCATGACGCGCCCGGGTACGGCGCCCGGCGGGCATATCATGCCGCTGATCACGCCTGGCCTCGGCAGCTATGCCTATCCGCTGCTGGAATATCTCGATGCGCGCCAGGAGGCACGCACCGGCGTGACCCGCTACAACCAGGGCCTCGACGCCAATTCGCTCAACAAGACGGCCACGGGCATCAACGTCATCACCGGCTATGCCCAGCTGCGCCAGGAGCTGATCGCACGCAACGCCGCCGAGATGCTGGTGGCGGGGATTTTCAAATCCATCCTCGAGCTGATCTGCAAGCACCAGGCGGAGCCACGCATCATCCAGCTGCGTGGAAGCTGGGTGGCGATGAACCCGCGCGAATGGAACGAGCAGATGAATGTGACGGTGACCGTGGGGCTCGGTACCGGCAACAAGGATCAGCAACTCGCCCATCTGATGACGGTGCTGCAGATCCAGCAGCAGGCCATCGCCCGCCAGGGCGGGGCCGATGGACCGCTGGTGACGCTGGGCAACGTCTACAACACGGTGAAGCGGATTTGCGAAAACGCCGGCCTGAAGACAGCCGATCCGTATTTCACCGACCCAACCCAGCCGCCGGCGAAAGGTGCGCCTCAGGAGGGATCGATACAGCCGGGTGCGGTGCCTGGTGCACCGCCGCAAGGGCCCGATCCGCATCTGTTGGCCATGCAGGCAAAGATCCAGTCCGACCAGCAGCGCGCGGCGCAGGAACTCGAAATCGAGCGGATGAAGGCGACCATCGAGCAGCAAACCAAGCTTGCTGTCGCCCAGATACAGTCGGCGACCGACATCCAGATTGCCAAGATCGGAAAGGGCGTGGCTGAACCGATTCCGCCGATGCCGCCATCTTCGGCGTTATCCTGAAAGGCCGCGCTGTACGGGATTGAGGGCTGTTTCTACGGTATGCTCTAAATAGATACCCGTTGGCCGGAGGGGCGATGCGGCGGTTGTGCTGGCTTTGTATCTTTTTGCTGGTGACGGGCTGTCGGGCGGGCAGTCCTGACAATGGCTTCTACCGCGACGTCGGGTTTGGCAAGAGCGCGGCGGAAGTGCGCGCGCTTGTGCCCGATCACTACGCCAGCGTCGTCGGGGACCAGCAGGCGGGGGATTACCGCTTGATGCTTGTGGTCATGAACGGCCGGGAAATGGCCGGCAACCACCTGCATACGGGCATTCGACTGGTCTTCTATCGTGACAAGATGGTGGCGTTCGGGATCGAGTATTTCGTGCTCGCCCATCATCCGGAAGCAAAGCTCGACCGGGACCAGTGCGACGCTATTTTCACCATTGCCGTGGGTGACGTGGCCTCCGTCTACGGTCAGCCCGATCATCGTCAGGGAGACCCGGCGAGCAAAGACGATCGGGTCATTTGGAAGTGGTTTCCCGATGGGCGGTTCATTACCGTGGTTCAAGGTTTTGGCGCGGGCCGATGCGAAGTTGTGGCGGCGGTGGCGTATGATGGAAGTGAGGCAGATTTCAAGAAATTCTCGAAGCTGCCGGATGGCGCGGTTCTGCCGTCACCGGATCTCTAGCGATACCAAGCGATGGCTGATCGCGCCGCACTTGAGCACCTCCATGCAGCGCTGAGTTCTCTTGCCGATCAGCTTTCGGCGCTTGGCCTTGTCGTAGACGAAGACAGGCCGAAAGATGGGCACGTTGCCCTGGCCGACCGGTTGACGGACACCATCGACGAGATGCGGGGCACGCTGAAAGACGCGGGCGATGCCCTGCGCGATGTTCCGGCGAAGACCGATGTATCGCGCGCCACGCGTGCGTTGGTTGCGGCGCATAAGGTGCAGCTCCAAATCGTCGCAGCTTACCTCGACCTGGCTTCAGCTGAACGAGGCACGCAATTGACGGCGATCGCGCGCGAGCGCGGTGCTGAATGGCAGGGCTGGGCGAGGGCCGTGACGGCCGGCATCGATGCGTGCCAGGCCCCGCTGCTTGAATTGAATGCCGCGGTGCAAGCTGCTTGGGAAGAGCTCGCCGAGCGGTTTGCTACTGGCTCGTAACGTCGATCTTGAAGGTGCCAGCGGCAAAGCTGCCCTTCACCCCCGGCGCGCAGAAGTAGATCTTGCCCAGAAGCGTGTTGTTGGCCCGCTTGCCGTATTCCAGGCGCACCGAGGCGGTCTCGCTCGAGTCATCGGCACTGACGCCATCGGCATCATCCTGGATAGACCAGCCCTGAATGCCCGCCGCACCCGGCCCGACCGTCGGCTGCTTGGTGGCGTCATTGGTGGGAAGCAGCAGAAAGGTTTGCCCATCGGGCAGCGTACCCTCGGGAACGATGGTGCTGATCTTGACGATCATGCCGCCCTGGCCGCTGGGATCGTTGGTGCTCAGGTAGAGATCGTAGGCGTCATAGGTCGCGCCACCGATCTGCGGATGGTTGATGGTGGACATGGTCCAGCTCGTGGGGAGGAAATCCTTGCCGGCGATCTGGCCCTTGAGCGGTTGGTCGGGAATAGTTGCCTGGCTGCAATCGGCCGGCAGATCCCCCGCCATGGACGGTGCCGCCATCGCCAGCAGCGGTGCGGCAACAAAAGCAACGGCGCGCCACGTGCGCGGTCCAGCCCAAAGCGCCATGTCTCTCCCCTGTTTCAAGGCACGGCCCTTGATCAGGCCTGCGCCGACGCGTGGCAAGTTTAATCAACACGCGGCGATTGGCAACGGGTGGGGCAGGCGTTGGTTTCGCGCGGTGAGCGCGATGGCCCCACCCCCACCCTCGCCCGCCCCCGTCGAGGGGGCGGGAAGCTGAGAAGGCGGAGAGGGAGATCTAGAGCGAGGAAGTTCATGGCCGATCAAGTTCTGGCGCGGCGCACGCTCGAACGGGCAAACCGCGCGCGGGCCATCCTGGAAGACGCTCTGGTCGCCGAGGTTTTCGATCGCATGGAGCGCCGCCTGGTCGAGGCCTGGGCGGCGTCGGGGCCTGGCGAGATGGCCGTGCGGGAGGACTCATATCGCTCGCTGCGCGCCCTGCAGGTTTTCCGGTCCGAGTTCGAGCGGCTGCTCAGTGACGGGAAGGTCGCCGAGCGCGACCTGAACGAGAGCCGGTCGCGCTGAAACAATTCACAACACGGGAGAAGACCATGGACGACGATCAAACTGGCGGCTCGGGGCCTATGGGCAGTGAGACGGAGCGCCTGACGGCGCTGCTCGAACAGCCCGAAGCACTGGCCCCCGAATCGCCGACTGGGGATCTCGACCGCAACAAAGGAGAAGCCGGCAGGGCCGGCCTCTCGAATTTGCCATCGTCCGCGACGGATTCCGTGGTGGATGGGGCAGCCGGCCCGGCCGAAAGGCCCGTCACCGGTGACGAGGCGGGCAGCGACAGCGATCCGGCCGAACGGCCCGCCATCGCCGCACCCCGCTCATGGCCAGCCGATATGCGCGAGGCGTTCGCGAAGCTTCCCGGCGAGCTTCAGCAAGTCATCGCCACGCGGGAGAACGAGCGCGACACCGCGTTCAATCGGCAAGTCCGCGAAGCCGTGGAGCGCAGGCAGGCCGCAGAGGCCGAGCTTGCCGCGGCTTCCACCGAGCGGCGGCAATATCTTGTGAACCTCAACGCCATGATCGAAGGGCTCGCCCGCCAGACCGCCGGCGAGTTCGCCGACATCCGCAATGCCGGCGATCTCGAGCGCATGGCCGCCAGCGATCCGCAGCGCTATCTGCGCTGGCAGGCCCGGCGCGATGCGCTGCAATCGGCCCTGGCCGAGCAGGATGCCATCCAGCGGCGCACCCGCGCCGAGCAGATGCAGCGCCTGCAAGGCTATGCCAGCCAGCAGCGTGCCCTGATCCTGGAGAAGATCCCCGAGCTCGCCGATCCGAAGTCCCGCGCCACCACGCAGGCTGAGATGAACGACTACCTGCGCAGCGTGGGTTTTTCGGATCAGGAGACCGGTGCCTGGCTCGATCACCGCTATGCGCTGGTGATCCGCGACGCCATGCGTTTCCGCAAGAGCCAGCAGGCAGCCAAGGCAGCGGCCGAAAAGAAGGTCGTCAACCTGCCGCGCGTGCAGCGGCCGGGCACGGGATCCGACGGGGGCGCTCGATCGTCACAGGACAGAGCCGCCATGACCCGCATCGCGCGCTATGGGACCACGGACCAGCAGGCCGAGGCCCTGGCGCGCCTTTTGGAAGGATAAGACATGACGAGACCGACCAATACGTTTTCCACCTTCGAGGCCATCGGCAATCGCGAGGACCTGAAGGACTTCATCGCCAATATCAGCCCGACGGACACGCCTTTCACCAAGTTGGCAAGCAAGACCGACGCGGAGGCAGTCTATTTTGAATGGCAGACCGATGCCCTAGCCGCGCCCAACACCAGCAACGCCCAGGTGGAAGCCGACGACATCACGGCGGCCGCGGTCACGCCTTCGGTTCGCGTGGGCAACCGCACCCAGATTAGCAATGCCTCCGTGGTGATCTCGCGCACACAGGAATCGGTGAAGAAGGCCGGGCGCGGCTCCGAGCTCGCCTACCAGATCACCAAGAAGACCAAGAAGCTGAAGCGCGACATCGAAGCCATTCTGACCCAGAAACCGGCCTCGGCCACCGGGACCGCGACGACGGCGCGCAAAACCC
>CAZQLF010000078.1:0-8861 GCA_964594035.1 uncultured Rhodospirillaceae bacterium
CGATTCCGGCGGCGGGAATTTGGCATCAGCCGTCGCGGCGGGCCCGCCCTTGGTCAGGAAATGCGATGCGCTCCGTCAGCATCTGGAACAGGCGCTGGAGATCGCCGCGGTTCGCGGACAGCACGTCGAAGGCGACGACGGTGGCGAATTGCGGACGCGGCGTCACCACGCCGGCTTGGTGGATGCCGCGGAAGGGGATCGCCGTCAGCAGATCGTCATCGCGGGTCGCAACCGGCGCAGCTTGCGTGGCTGCCTCGGATATCGCCGCGCGGCCGACAAGCCCAGCAACAGCCACGGCGCCGCCCGCCTTGCCGAAGCTACGGAGCAAATCCCGCCGGCCCATGAAGGGGCATTTGCCCGTCATGGCTTGAGTTCCATTAGTCCAGCCCCAGTGTGCCACGCAACCGCGACAGATCCTCGGCAAGCTGGGTCACCGGGCCCTTGAGGGCCAGTCGATCGGCATCGCTCAGCCTCTCATAGGTCTCGAAGCTGCCGTCGGGATCGCGATATTTCGCCAGCAGGTCGTTGACGGTCTTGATGTTGGAGTCGATCTTGGCGGAGAGATCCCTGTCTGCCTTCAGCGTCAGCGGGCGCAGCAGGTCGACGATCTTGGCCGCGCCATCGACATTGGCCTGGAAATCCCAGAGATCGGTGTGGCTGTAGCGATCTTCCTCGCCGGTGATCTTGGTCGCCGCAACTTCCTCGATCAAAGCTGCGGCTCCGCCGACCATTTTCTCCGGCGGTATGGTGAGAGCGGCGATACGCTTCTGCAGCTCCTGCACATCGCCAAACAGCTTGTCGGCGATCGGGGCAAGGCCTGCCGTCGACTGCAGGCCGAACAGGCCGTATTCGATGCGATGAAAGCCGGTGAAGCCGGGATCCTCTTCCTTTTGCTCGTGATCGTCGGCGCGGGAATCGATGCTGGCGTCGAGATCGCTGAAGAGTTCGGCGATGGGCTCGATGCGCTCGTAATGCCAGCGCGCCGGCGCGTAGAGCGATTGCGCTGCCTTCAGGTCGCCTGCTTTCACGGCGGCGGCAAATTTCTCCGTCTCGCTCGCCAGCACGCCCACTTCTTGCACGACATAGAATTTGTATTCTGCCATCGGGCCGATGAGATCGACGAGCGAGGGCTTCACCGGACCAGCATCGGACGATGCGGTCACGGTCAGCTTGCCGCGCGGATTGCTCAGCAGGCCGCAGGTCAGCGCATAGACGCCGGGGTCGAGCTTCGCCATCACCGGCTGGGTGAAGCCCGGCAGGATGTTTTCGCGCTCCGCCACGACGATGACGCCGTTCAGGACTTCCCATTCGAGGGCGCGCTGGCTGCGGTTCTCGACTTCGAAAGTGGTCTTGCCGGCCGCGACCGTCAGTTCATTCGGCTCGCAGGCTTTGTCGGTCACCGCGATCTTGACCGCCGGCGTGCCGCTGTCGGATGTGACGGCAGGATCGCCCGGCTGACTGGCCATTTGATCGCCGCGATGCAGGCCGATCAGGTGAAAGCCGATCAGAAGTATCGCCACGACGATGACGATGCCAGCACCGGTGAGCATGGGGGTTTTGCGGGATCGCGCCATCTTCCTGTCGCCTGAAGCCTCAAATGCCGGATCAGGCGCCTTTGCGGCGCGGGACCGCGGGCGAGTACGCCGGCGCCGGGCGCCAGCGGTCGGAGAAGAAGAACAGCAAGGCCGGCAGCAGTAGGGCGAAATAGGCAATCACGTCGCCCACTGCCGGCGTGTCGTTATAGCCGAGAAGGCCGGCCAGCATCGAGCCCAGCAGGCCGTCGGCCGGCAAGACAGCGCTGAGATCGAAGGCTGTCCCCTGCAGCCCGTTCCAGATGCCCGCCTCATGCAAAGCGCGTACCGAATCCGCCATCAGACCGGCGGCAACGAACAGGATGAACACACCGGTCCAGCGGAAGAAGATGCGCAGGTTCAAACGCGCGCCGCCCTGATAGATCGCGTACCCGACAGCAATCGCCAGCAGCAGGCCAGCGAGCGCGCCAAGCGGAACCGCCACGCCCTTGCTCTGCTGAAAGGCGGCAAGCAGGAAGAAAACCGATTCGAGTCCCTCGCGCGCCACGGCGAAGAAAGCAATTCCGACGAGGGCGATAGCGTGATGGCGACGGGCATGGATCGCCGAATCGATCGCATGCTGCAAATTCGACTTCAGCGAGCGCGCCGCCTTCTTCATCCAGAAGACCATGGAAGTCAGGATCGCCACCGCCGCGAAGCCGACGATGGCTTCGAACAGCTCCTGTTGGCGTTGGGGGAATTCGGCGCTCGCCAGGTTCAACGCCACGCCGGCCACAAGGCAGATCAGGGCGGCGGACAGCGTCCCGATCCAGATGGCGGGCATGAGACGCCGGGCGCCAGCCTGCCTCAGATAGCCGGCCGCAATCCCCACGATGAGGGCAGCCTCGAGTCCCTCTCGCAGCATGATGAGAAAGGCGATAAACATGCATTGATGATAATGCTTCTGCGAGGCATTCGCAACAACTCTCTATGAAACACGCGCCTCGTGCGAGCACAGACTTCAAATTATTGAAACAGAGCCTTTTTCCTGCTCATCGCCACGCTTGGATCAAGGCGTCAACGCAGCCACATCGCCATGCCGGTAGATTTTGGCGCCACCGGCTCGAAGCCGAACTGCGCATAGAGTTTGTTCGCTTTTCCATCGGCTATGAGGCTGACGTAGGCATCGTTCCCGGCACGCTTGCGAAGCTCACGCATCAATGCACCCATGATGGCCTTGCCCACACCGCGCCCCTGGTGGTCGGGCTCCACGGCTATGCCGACGACCTGAAAGAACAGCGCACCATCGCCAATGACCCGCCCCATGCCAATGGCGCGGCCGTCCTTCTCGACGATCACACCGATGAATGTGTTGGCCAGGCCAACGGCCGCTCCCTCCGCACTGCGCTGCGTCAGGCCGGCGACGGCCCGCAGTCGTCGATACTCGGCAACAGATGGCGCGCGGAGGTTCACAACGTAGGACGTCATGTTCACATCATGATCGACCGGCCGGAGCGCCATGGTCCGGCGGCCAGGTCGTTAGCTGCTCACGGCCGCCGGTAGAACGTTCCGCGCGAGCCGCCGCTGCGCCAGCCTTGATACTGCTGCTGCCACTGGCCGCCCTGGCCGCGTGCCTGATAATCCTGCTGCAGTCCATTCCAATTGCGCTGCTCGGCGCTGTAGCCGTTCTGGCCGCCGCCTTGATACGTGCCGCCCTGGCCAATGTTCTGGCCATTTTTGTTCTGACCATTCTTGTTCTGGCCGTTGTTGGTCAGGCAAGTACTGCAGGGCTGCACCGGCGACCAGGACCCGTTGTCGTATTTCTCCCAGCCATTGTCCGTCTTCTTGTAAACGTTGCCGTCGGCGCCGGCATAGACGTTGCCGCCCTGACCTTTGACGACGCCGGCATTGTTGCCGTTCGCCGTGTGAACGCCGGCCCCCTCGGCGCCGGTCGACGACGAGAATCCGCCCGCGGCGGCACCGTTGATGTTGCTTCCGCTGGCGGTGTGGATCGTCTGGTTCGGTCCGCTGATGACGCTGGAGCCCCAGCGCTCATAGGAGTTCCAGTTCTGCGTCGTGGTGCCGGCAATGCCATAGCGCGAATTGCCGAAGCTGCCATAGGCCGTGCCGCCATCGGGACCCCAGACCGCGCTGCCATGGGCATAGCTGCCGGTGGTCGGGTTATAGGCCGACCACGCGCCGGCGCCGCCATAGGGTCCATAGACCGCCGCCCCATGAGCCCAGGCACCAGTGTTGGGATTGTAGGCGGTGCCGGCGGTGATCGCGCCGCCATAGGGACCATAGACCGTGCCGCCGCGCGCCCAGGCACCGGTGGAGGGGTTGTACCAGACGCTGCCGGCGTAGGTGTACGGGTAGGGGTAATAGACCGGCACCGGGTAATAGGCGACCGGCGGGTAATAGAGAACCGGCGGATAATAATAGCCCGTGCCGTAGACCACGACGCTGCCGCTGACATAGGCCATCGTGTAACCGGAGGTGTAGCCGAAGACGATCACCGTCGGCGACGAGGAGTACACGCGGACATAGGTCACGTTGTAGACGGGCGCTGTCGGCGGGATCGAATAGATCGCAACCGGAATCGTGTCGGTCAGAATGAAGGGGCCCACTGGCGAGGCACTGATGAACCAGGCGCCCTGATAGCAGAGATAGTATTTGCCGCCGAAGGCGATCACCTCGAAGGCCGTGTTCGTCGCGTAGGCGAGCTGAGTGCCGGGGATCGGCGCGAAGTTGGGCGTGCCGGCATAGACGACCGTCGGTGCCGGCGTCGTGCGCACCATCGTCGCCTGGCGCGGAATGTTTGCTTCCACGATTGCCTGCTGCGCCTGGGCCGTGCCCGGCACCGAGGACAGCACCACGCTGCGCGGATTGTTCGGCGGAATCAGCGAGAAATCGGGCGGCAGGTTGTTGCTGGCGAACGTCCACGGCCCGTCCAGGCCGGCCGAGGAAAACCAACGACCCGACGTGAGGTAATAGAACTTGCCGTTGGCCGTATCGAGGAACAGCGCGCTTTCGGTATTGGAGACATACTGCAGGGAAGTGCCGGGGACGGCCACGAGAACCGGCGGCCCGATGGTGACGATGATTTCCGCCGGCTTGGTGCTGACGAAGATGGTCGGCGAGGTCTCCGCTTTCGCCGGCACGCCGGGCACGTTCTTGTGCACGTCGTACCAGTTCTTGTCGTTCGGGATCTTGTAGAAGACAGCCGGCAGTTTCTTGACCGGCGCCCAGGGCCCCGAATAGGCGGGCGCGGTGAACCAGCTCTTGCCGTTCAGCAGGTACCAGGCCTTGCTGCCGCCATCCTGAAAAACATCCCAGTTCGTATTGACCGCAAAGGTCAGACCGGTCTTGCCCAACGGCGACATGGCGGGCTCGCCATCGAACACCACGAGGCTCGCCGGCCGCGCGGAATGGAAGATCACCGGCGGATCGATGTTCAGCTTCACGCCATCGGGATTGGCCGGCTTGTCCTTGAGGGACAGCAGCACGTTATCCAGCGGCACGCTCTTGGGGCCGAGCTTGGGCAGGCCAGCGCGGATCTTGGCCTCGAGTTCGTTGGCCGCGTTCGTATCCAGGCTCGGGAAATGCGAGGACAACAGGCGCAGGTTATAGACCGTCACCATGCGGGTGGTGAAATCGGTGGTCGTGTCGCCGGCGAATTCGATGGTGCCGACGATGGGCTGCGTCTCGCCTTTCTTCGTGATGGCGAGGGCCGTGCGCGCGCTCAACAGCGATTGATCCGTCCAGGAGATTGCCTGGGGCTGATAGACCACGACGGTGGTGCCGTTGTAGTCCAGCGTATGCGGCCACGTAGACCACGCGGCGAGTGTCGCCTTGGTCTGGGCCGGCGTTGGATTGCCAGTTGGCTGCGTGGTGGCCGGCTGCGTGGCGGCCGGTTGCTGGGCTGCGGGCTGTGCGGGTTGCGCCGCCGGCTGCGAGCTGCCGCCGGTGATGGCGCTCACCGCCGACTGGCAGGCGCCGGAGAGCTTGGCGACATTCTGCTCGAGACATTGCAGCGAGGCCTGGGTCCCGGTGGGCACGCTGGAGCAGTATTGCATGTAGTCGGAACGGCAGTTCGACTTGATGGCGCTGATCTGCGCCTGGGTTGGCTGCTGTGCTGAGGCCGGCCCGGCCAGGACAGCAAAGGCCAAGGCCAGCAGGCTCAATGCGCTAGCCTGCCGCGTCAAACCGACCGGACGATTGCTCATGATATGCCCCCTGGAAATGCCGGCCGCCCTCGCGCGGCTGCGGGGCGGACTCTAAGGTCTGGTCCGACGATTTCGCAAGGGCAGCGTCGTGCGCCGCTCAGGGGCGGGCGAGCAATCCCCGCTGAAACGCCAACACGCGACCCGGACCGTGCACCGCGGCGAACAGCAGGCCGGCGATGAAGGTGAAATGGTCGACGAAGAACCCGAACTCCACCTGGTTTCCCTGCCAGTGGGAGGGCCCGTGAAAGACGAAGGCCAGGAACAACACGTAAGCCGCAGCAATCAGGGTGGCTTCCGAGAAATAGACACCGGACAACAGACAGACGACGATTCCAAGCTCGAGAAGTGCTGCAAGCCAGGCCAGCAGCGTGGATAAAGGAAAACCTGCGGCCGCGATGTAGCCTGCGGTACCGCCAATATCCGTCAGCTTGAAGGCGACTGCCATGATGAAGACCGCGGCGAAGATCAGCCGTGCGATGAGAATTGCGGCCGCCGCCCAGCCGGCGCGGCCCGATTGTGATGTCATGATGCGTTTTGCCCCTCGAACAGTTTGCCAAGCCGGCGGCGCGGGCGAATCGAAATGCGCCCCGCCGCAAGTTTCAGGATAAGTCGATCTCAGTGAATATAGATATCCACCACCCGGTTTCGCGCCTCGGGCACACCGTTGTAGGTGCCGACATCCTGCTTGTTCTCGCCGGTCCAGGCGGTCTCGACGCGGTTCGCCTGAATCTTGCCCATGGCCAGCAGTTCGTCGCGCACGGCGGAGGCGCGCTGCTGCGAGAGCTGCATATTCTGCGCCGCGTTGCCGGTCGCATCGGTGCGGCCGACGATGGTGACGACTGCTTTCGTATTGCCGTCCACTACGCTGGAGACGTCCTCGATGGTGCGATGGCCGGCCGGATCGACGGCATAGGAGCCGGGCGCGAAAGTAACCTGGTAGACGCTGGCCTCGGCGGTGGCGCGCGGCGGTGGTGGCGGCGTGTTGACCGTCTGGCGGCCCGGCATCGTACAGGCGGCCGCCAGCAGCAGCGCCGCGATGGCGCCGAAGCGACTCAACGTTTTGGAAAGTCGCGACATTCTGATCTCCAGGGTGGCCCAAAGGGTGGCATGGCGAATCCGGCGCGGCGCTGTAACAATTTCGCGCCTGATCAGGAAACGCCGAATGCGGGTTTTGGTTTCCGCAGCCGGTCAGCAAAAGGCGGCCCGAGCCTTGCCGCCGGAAGCCTCCTGGTTCACCTTACCCTTCGACAAGCTCAGGGTGAGGAACATAGCCAAGTAAGGCTTGCTCGCGCGCCTACGCTGTCGCCGGGGCTAGGCGCTGCTCGACGATCTTGTCCGCGAGACGCCCCGTCAGCTCCTGCAGATGATCGAACTTCCACGCGAAGGTACCCACGCCCAGGGTCGACGAGCGCAACTCGATGATCAGGTCGTGCAGTTCCGATTGCGGCAGCAGGGCCTGCACCTCGTCCCAGCCGTTCCAGCCATCCTTGGCGCTGAAGCCCTGGATCTGGCCGCGCCGGCCGCTGACTAGGCTGTGGCCTCGGGCGGTGAACTCGTTGGGAATGGCGATGGTCACCGAATAGATCGGCTCCAGCAGCACCGGATCGCATTTCGGCATGCCCTCGCTCATGCCCATGCGCGCCGCCGTTTTGAACGCCATGTCGGAACTGTCGACGTCGTGATACTGGCCGTCGGTCAGTGCCACCGAGACATCGACCACCGGGAATCCAAGCGGCCCGCGATGGAGATAGTCGCGAATACCCTCCTCCACCGAGCCGATGAATTGCCGCGGCACGGAACCACCCACCACTTGGTCGAGGAAGGTGAAACCGGAACCGCGAGGCAACGGCTTGATGGTCAGATGGACATCGCCGAACTGCCCATGGCCGCCGCTCTGGCGTTTGAAGCGGGCGTGCTGTGCGATGCTCTTCTTGATCGTCTCCTTGTATTTGACCTGGGGCCGGCGTGTCTTGACCGGCAGGTTGTATTTCAGTTTCAGCCGGTCGGCGGCAATATGCAGATGGATTTCGCCCTGGCCCCACAAAACCAGCTCGTGCGTTTCGGCCTCATGGGTAAGCGACAGCGAGGGGTCTTCATCCGTCAACTTGGCCAGCGCCGCGGTGAGTTTCACCTCGTCGTTCCGGTTGGCGACATCGAGCGCCAGCGAGAACAGCGGGGTCAACGGCTTCGGCCAGGCTTCTGCCAGCTTTGCCTTGCCGGAACTCGATAGCAGGCGGCCCGTCGTCACCTCATCCATGCGCTGAAGCGCCACCACCTCGCCGATGCCCGCACTGGGCAGCTTCGCCATCTCATGGCCCTTGAGGCGGGTCACGCCGCCGACACGCACGCCGCTGAGATTGGCGCCCTCGCTCAGCTTCCCGGAGAAGATGCGGGCGAGCGACAGCTTGCCGGTATGGGGCATGTGATAGGTCTTGAAGACCTGGGCGACGTTGTCGGACTTGTCGGCGCCCAGGCCGAGGCGCTGGAATGTTGCCTCTGGCCCCGGCACTTCGTGGCGCAGGGCCTTCAGCAGCCGGCGAACGCCATGGTCGCGATCGGCGGAGCCGAGGAACACCGGCACGATGAGATCGCTGGCGAGATCCTTGGTGAGCTGCTGGTAGATCTCGTCCTTGGAGGGGATCGCGTCCTCGAGCAGCTGCTCCAGCAGCTTGTCGTCGAAATCGGCGAGGGATTCGAGCATCCCGCGGCGCGCTTCCTGCTCACGGGAAGCGGCCTCTTCCGGCATCTTGATGAGGTCGGAGGCCTGGCCGGGCTTGTAGTTATAGGCGCGCTCGCTCACCAGATCGACATAGCCGGTCACGATTTCCGCGCCCGATTTGTCGGTGGCGCGCAACGGCACCTGGCGCAGCACCAGTGGCCGGGACGAGACGGTCTGGAGCGCGGCCAGCACTTCGCGCACGCGATAATCCGCATTGTCCATCTTGTTGACGAACAGCATGTGCGGGATCTTGTGGTCGTCGAGGAACTTGAAAAGCGGCGCCAGCATCAGCGCCTTGGCTACCTCGGGTTCGCAGACGACGACGGCAACGTCGGAAACCAGCAGCGCATTCTGCGCTTCCTGCGCCAGCTCGACGGAGCCGGGGCAATCGAGGAAGGTCCAGCG
>CAZQLF010000079.1:0-3679 GCA_964594035.1 uncultured Rhodospirillaceae bacterium
AATTGGAGCGCCTGCTTTTTCCAGGGGGGAGGACTCGCCGCGCGGGGAAGGCCGCCCTCTTTCTGGCCGCCGCCGGCCAGATGTCGGACCCCGCCCAGCGCAACCATCTGCGAGCCATACTCCGCCGTGGTGACATGGCCCACCTGCTCGCCCTGGGCGCGCACGGCGGCCTGCTCCGGACCGATGAAACGGTCGGTATCGATCTTTAGCTTCAGGCCGCAATAGCTGAAGATGCCTTCGGTGACGACGGTGACCATGTCCACATCGCCATGCCGGCTGGAGACGATGAAGGGTGCCGGCTTGTAATCCGGATAGGTGGTGCCGGCGCCAATCCCGGTGATGACGGGGTCACCCGCCGGCAGCAGCGAGCCACTCCATTCGCCCGCACCGAGAAACGGCACCATGGCGCCCTGTTTTTCCGCCGTGCGCGAGACGATCACCATCGGATCGGTACGCGTCAGCACGCCATCGACATTGCCATAGCGATCACAGGCGCCGGTCCGTCCCACCCTGATCCGGCACAGCACCGGACAGGCATCGCAGGTGATGATGCCCTCTTTGGCGTCCTTGTCCGGATGCTCGTTCACTCTGCCGCCTTTCGTTCGAGAGCCGCCAGAACCCGGTCGGGCGTGGCGGGGACCCGCGTCAGCCGCACACCGGTTGCATGGCGAATGGCGCCCAGGATGGCGGGCGCGGTCGGGATCAGCGCCGGCTCGCCAATGCCCTTGGCGCCGTAAGGGCCCAGCGGCTCGCTATCCTCGACGATGATCACCTCGATCTCCGGCACATCGCCAACCGTCGGGATCAGATAGTCGTGCAAATTTTCGCTGCGGCCTGGGATATATTCCTCCATCAGCGCCAGGCCCAGGCCCTGGGCGATGCCGCCATGGATCTGGCCTTCGACCTGCTGGGGGTTGATGGCGCGGCCGACATCGTGGGCGGCGACGATGCGGGCGACCTTCACCGTGCCCAGCTCGATATCGACATCGACCTCCGCCATCTGGGCGGCAAAGCCATAGGTGGCGTAGGGCACGCCCTGGCCATCGGCATCCAGCGGCGTGGTCGGCGGATCGAAGCGGCCCTCGCCGATCAGCACATCGCCTTCCTTGCCTTGCGGCGCGAGCCGGCTGAGATCGAGGCTGACTGTGCGATCACTCTCCGTCAGATTCACCTTGCCTGCGCCGATCGCAAGATTGGCGCCGTCGCCCATATTGGCAAGACGCAGCAGCTTGGCGCGCAGATCCTCGCCGGCCTGCTTCACCGCATTGCCGGAGACGAAGGCCTGGCGCGAGGCCGAAGTCTTGCCCGCATCGAGCGTGCGGTCGGTATCGCCCATGACAATGCGCACATCGCTCACCAGCACGCCCAGCGCGTCGGCGCAAATTTGCGCCATGATGGTGTTGGAGCCTTGGCCGATATCGACGGCACCGTTGTAGAGCGTGAGCCGGCCATCGCGCGACAGGCCGAGGCGCATGGCCGAGGGGTTCGACATCGAGGTGTTGCCGATGCCGTACCACATACAACCGACGCCGACGCCGCGGCGGGTCGTGCCAGCTTTGCGGTTGCTGGCCTCAGCCTGCGTTCGCGCCGATCTCCACTGCGGCCGCAGCGCTTCCAGGCATTGCGCCAGGCCGGCGCTTGCCGCGAGCCTGTGGCTCGTCGCGGTTTCCTCGCCCGCGCGAATGGCGTTGATATGGCGAAACTCCAGCGGATCGATGCCGAGCTGGCCAGCGAGATCATCCATCAGCGTTTCATGGGCGATGGCCGCCTGGGGAACGCCGAAACCGCGAAAGGCACCGGCCGGCGGCGCGTTGGTATAGATCGCCCGCGTGCGCGCCAGCACGTGGGGCACGGTATAGGGGCCGCTGGCATGCACCGGCACGCGATTGGCCACCGTCGGTCCCCATGAGGCATAGGCGCCGGTGTTGAAATCGGCTTCGACGTCGACGGCGGTGAGCTTGCCCGCGGCGTCACAGGCAAAACGCGCATTGATCTTTGAGGGATGGCGCTTGGTACTGGCGCGCATGGATTCCGGCCGGGACCAGGTCCAGCGCACCGGACGGCCGCATTTCCAGGCAGCGAGCGCGACCAGCGGCTGCACCGAAAGATCGAGCTTGCCGCCGAAGCCGCCACCGCAAGCCGAAGGGATGATGCGGATACGCGATTGCTCGAAGCCCATGATCAGGGCGACTTCGTCGCGGTCCATATAGGGCGTCTGGGTGCTGACGAAGATCTCGATCCGCTCGCCGACACGCCGGGCATACCCGGCTTCCGGCTCGACATAGGCGTGTTCGACGAACGGCGTTTCGAACTGGCCGCTGGCGATTGCCTTGGCCGAAGCGAAGCCCTTCTCGATATCGCCCTTCTTCAGATATCCGCGCACCAGAACATTGTCGGGGCGGAATTCGTGCAGGACGCGCGCGCCCTCGGCTAACGCCGACTGCGGTTCAGTCACGGGCGCCAGAGGCTCCCAGGCGATGGGCACTGCCGCATCGGGAATGCCCTCCACCGTGGCGCGGTCGCCAACCAAAGCCAGCACCGCCTCGCCGCGATAACGCGCATGGCCATCGGCCAGCACCGGCTGGTCCTTGATATCGGGAAAGATGCCATAGGCGTTGCGCGGGACATCGGCTGCGGTCAGCACCAGCGCCAGGCCGGGATAGCGGCGCTTCAGATCATCGAAAGGACCAAGGGCGAATCTGGCGCTGGCATGGGGCGAGCGCACCGCCCGCAACCACAGACTGTCGGCAGGAAATGCATCGGCGCCAAACTTTTCGGCACCGGTCAGTTTGCTCACGCCGTCGAGCTTGACGATGCGGGCACCGACCGCCTGGCCGGCGGCGGGCATGACTTTCTGGCGCCGGTTGCCGGCATCGAGAACCGCATCGACAATCTTGCGATAGCCGGTGCAGCGGCAGAGAACGCCGCCGAGTGCATCCTCCACCTCCGCCTGGTTCGGCCGGCTGTTGCCGCGCAGAAGGCTTGCTGCCGCCATCAGCATTCCGGGCGTGCAGATGCCGCATTGCGCGGCACCGTGATGCAGAAAGGAATCCTGCAGGGCGCTCAGCATGCCGTCGGCGGCAAGGCCCTCGGCCGTGGTCACCTCCGACCCATCGACCTGACCCAACGGCACCAGGCAGGCGCAGACCTGCCTGCCGTCCAGCAGCACTGTGCAGGCACCACAATCGCCGGCATTGCAGCCAACTTTGGTCGCGGTCAGGCCGAGCTCCTCGCGCAGCACATCGGCGAGGCGGCGGATGGGCGGCAGATCGACGCCAGCCGCCTTGCCGTTGAGGGTGAAGCGGATCATGCCGCCATGCCCAGCCGGCCGAGCGAGCGGCGCAGCAGCACCAGTGCCGCCTGGCGGCGATAGGCAGCACTCCCGCGCAGATCGTCGATGGGCGACAGCGTTGCGAGATGCTCTGGTTTCACGATCCGCGCGAGATCGCGATCGAGAGCCTGACCGGCGAGCGCTTCCTCCAGTGCCGACAAACGCCGTGCAATCTCGGAACAGGCACCGACGGCAATACGCGCCCGCGCGATGCGTCCTTGCGCGGGCTCCAGCACCCCCGCGACCATGACAATGGGAATGCCGAGATGTGTCCCGCACCCGAGCGTCAGAAAGTCCGGACCCCACACAGCCCGGCATGTGGGGATAACACGCGTCGTGACCCCCTAC
>CAZQLF010000079.1:3689-4708 GCA_964594035.1 uncultured Rhodospirillaceae bacterium
GGATCAAGAGAGCCGTGACCAGCTCATCGGGCCGGCGATCTATTCTGCGATTGCCGGTGACGAATTGGCTCACCGGAATACGGCGCTGACCAACGCTGCTGGCGAGTTCGACGTCCGCGTCGAGGGCGATGAGGTTCGGCAAGCCGTCGGCCGCGGGCGAGGCATTGCAGACATTGCCGACGATGGTTCCGGTGTTCTGGATCTGGATGCCGCCAATCTCGCGCGCCGCAAGCTTCAGCCCGTCGAAGCAGCGCGGCAGGTCGGCCCGCAACAGATCGCTCCAGGTCACACCTGCTCCGATGCGCAGATATCGGGGCATCGCCTTGATCCGCCGCAACGCGCCGAGCGCGCTGATATCGAGAACATCCTCGTCGATCGCACCCTCGATGCGGGCGGGATAGAAATCGGTGCCGCCGGCGATGACAGAAAGCCTGCCGCGGCGAAGGGCCGCCAGCGCCTCTCCCAAATCGGCGGGTCTGAGATAAACTCCCATGCCCTTAGCCTCGGCCCTTCTTGATCTTGGTTGCCGGCGCCAGCTCGTTCATGCGTTTCTCGATATCGTCGCGCAACGGCAGGCTTGGCTGGGCGCCGACGGTCAGACAGGCGAGCGCGCCGGCCGTGCTGGCCCAGCGCAGTGCCGTGGGCAGATCGTTGCCTTCGTCGAGGGCCGCAGCAAGGGCCCCGACAAAGGCATCGCCGGCGCCGGTGGTATCGACAGGCTTGACCGGGATCGTCCCGATCTCCCAGCCCTGCCTGCCGGAAAAGGCGATGGCGCCCGAAGGCCCAAGGGTGACCACGACGGTCGTGCCGGCCATCTCGGCCAAAGCGGCGGCGGCGCTGCGCGTATTGCTGGCCGGCAGGTCGTGCTCGACAGCGATCATGCCAACCTCGATCTCGTTCATCACCAGCCAGTCATAGGCCGGCATGATGAGGCCGGGCCGCCAACCCGCCGGCACCACGTTTAGCCGCTGGCGCGCACCGAGTACAGGAAAATGTACTTCCAAAGCGGCGGGCATGCC
>CAZQLF010000079.1:4718-8807 GCA_964594035.1 uncultured Rhodospirillaceae bacterium
CCGGGAAGCGACCCCGCCGGCGCGACATTCAACAACTGCCGCGCACCGAGTGATCGCGCGCGGGCCGCAAGCTCCCAGTTCTGTTCATGGGGCACTTCCATCTGCATCGTGAGCAGAGTGCGGTCCCCCAGAAATGCATCCGCGACCTGGCTTTCCTTCACCTTCAGGTTGGCACCGGAGGCAACCGTGATCATGTTCTCGCCGGCCTTGTCGACGCAGATCACGGCACAGCCGGTGGCGGAGCCTCGGCGCGCCACGCCGGAGAGATCGACGCCCGCCGCCGCCATGTCGGCCAGCGCGACCTCGGCGAAGCCATCGCGACCCACGGCGCCGACCATGCGGGTCAGCGCCCCGGCGCGTGCCGCGGCCAGCGCCTGGTTGGCGCCCTTGCCGCCGGCGGCGAGACGGTAGTTTGGGCCCAGCACTGTTTCGCCCGGCCGCGGCAGGGTGTGGACCGGAACGATGAGGTCGACATTGATCGAACCGAAGACAACGATCATGACTTGCCCCGTGAAACCTGGCCTCGCGTGACGTCGAGCCGCAGCACTTTCTCGCGTGCCGGGACGCAAACCGGGTTGCCGAGATCGGGAAATTCGACCCAGCCCGATGGCCCCGCCGGCAGCATGACACTCGCGGCCTTGGCGCCGATGGAAAGATGCGTCAACCGGCCCTTGATGCTGGTGGCAAAGCGTGGCTTTCCCCCGGTGGTGATCCGCAGCACGCCCTCGCCTGCCTCGATAGTGGCCAGGCCCAGCGGTGTCTGCAGCGGGCCCAGGCAGATGCTCTCGCCATGGGTCACCTCCCAGCCGCTCCAGGGATTGATGTCGCTGAGTTCCGCCACGGCAATCGTGGGCATCAGCCCACCCCAGCCATAGAAAGAGTCCGTATCGGGCTGATCGAGAGCCTGGCCGCTGACCGAGTTGTAGTTTTCCGGGCAATGGCGATTGCGCCATTCGCCCTGGAACAAACGAAAGCCGTTGTCGGCGAGCTCACTCGCCATTTCGGGAAAGCCGGCGCGCTTCAGCCCGCAATAGACCAGGAAATTCAGCGGCGGCCAGACCCGGCCGCGCCAATAGACATTATCAATGACGGCTGGATCGTCGCGGGTGACGGAAGGGAGCAACCAGTGCCCGCCGAATTTGCGGGCGTCCTTGAGCATGGCAACCATCGCCGCCGCCTGGTCTGGGCGTGCTGCGCCTGAGAGCAGCGGATAGAAGCTGGGCGGGGCCACGCTGCGCACGAATTTTCCCGACCACAGGCGGTTGGCAAAGACCTTGCGTTCCGGATCCCAGAGATGCCCGGCGATCCTGGCGTTGAGCGCCTTGGCCCGCTCCGCCATGCGCCTTGCCTCTTTACGTTCGCCGAGCTCGCCCGCGATCAGGCCCAGCATCTCGCCATCGAGCGCCAGCAGCGAATTGAGACCGACATCGGCGCTGTCGAGGGTCCAGGTCTTCGTATTGAGCGTCGCCTCGTCATGGGTGGGCGAATTGTCCATGCTGGACTCGTCCTTCGCCGCCAGTTTGGTACCGCGATAGAGTCCGCCGCCGACCGGCGAGGTACCATATTCGACCATGCCGTCGCCATTGCCATCGCGGGTTGCCCACCACCACTCGTGATTGGCCCTCAGCACCGGCCAGGCTTCGGCGAGCAGAGCACGGTCGCCCAGGCGCTGATACAGCACCCAGCAGATGAAGGCGCCGATGGGCGGCTGGCTGCGGTCGACCCAGGCATCACGGCCGGTGAGAAGACAGGGAAGATTTCCGGCCTTGGTCGCCCCGGCCCAGACCGTACGCAGGTTCTCGCGCGCCACTTCGGCATCGAACATGCCGGCCATCAGCGCGTGATAAAGGATGTCGTCGAGCCAGACGCCGAAGCCGCCGAACTTCTGGCTCACCCAGTTGCGGCTGAGCGAGGTATAGGGCCGGCGGTTGACGCCATCCCACACCGTGTTCCAGCCGACCACGTCGCGCACGGCATCCAGTGCGCCGCTGAAGGCGCCGCCATGGATGCTGGTGACGGCTTCGACCGGTTTGGCCAGTGCCGTTTTCGCTCGCTTCAGCGCTTCGGCCCGGCTTTTGCCCACCGAGGCCGCGAAGGTGAATGAGGGCATCTCCTCCAGGTGATAGCGCAACACGGCGAAGACGCCACGCTTCCCCCGGGAATCGAGACAGAAATAGCCCTTGGTTTCGTACTCCGCGCGCAACCTATCGACATCGCGGTGAAAGGTCGGCAACAGGGGCAATCGTTCGCCGACGACCACCACATGCTGCTCGCCGACTTTCGCCGAAAGCTCGCCGGTCTTCGGGTCATAGCGCCAGATCGCGCGGCCGGCGCCCATCGTCACCATGACCCAGAAGCGCAAGCCCCACTCGGCCATCTTGTGGGCCTGCCAATGCCCGCGCAGGGTAAAGGGATCGGGCTTGTCATAACTCAGCGTCAGCTCGGTGCCGGCATGAGCGAGCGACAGCGATATCCCGTTTCCATCGATGCGCCGGGGGCCGAGCTTGATCCCGGCAGAACCAGAAGAAAAGCGGGTGAAGCTGTTCTTGCTGGCGGCATAAGCGCAGAATCCGAGGTCGAGATCGAGCGGCAGGAAGCGCATGGAGGCGGGATGTTCGCTATCCCAGCTGTTCCACAGCCGCGCCTCGGAGATTTTCTTTATATTCTTTGTCATAAGCTAAGCCCACGCCGCGAGAATGTCGGATGTTGGCGCCAGATCGATGAGTGGCGCGTAACGCGGCAGGATGTGATCGAGCGCCGCCTGATGTGCAGCAAGCGAGAAGCTGGTCACGGCATCGGTTGCGATCACCACGCGATGGCCGCGGTCGATCGCATCAATGGCGGTGGCAAAAACGCAGGCATCGGTCTCCACGCCGCTCAACACCAGCGCACCCGCCTTGAGCCGCGCGAGAGCTGCGGCGAAATCCGGCGTCGAGAAAGAAGAGAAGCCTGGCTTGTCGATCTGTGCCGAAGCCGGCGCCTTTGCCAGCGGTGCCATCAGCTCGAACAAGGCTTTCGACGAAAGCTTGTCTTGCGTGACTTGCGGCCAGCGCCGATAAAATGCCCGCCAATTGCCTTCAGCCGCATCGACGCTTTTCGGTGTGATGAAGCGCGGATAGAGCGCGCGGCCCGGGCGATGATCCACGAGGCGCTGGATGTTCGGCACAATGGCTTCGATGGTGGGGACTTCCCAGCCCGTCTTCTCGGCGAACAGGCGCTGCATATCCACCACGACATGCACGGTGTTGCTGCCCAGGGCGGCGAGAGCGCTCATGGCTGAACGACCACGCTGTGGTCGGGCGTCCATTCCAGCCGGACTGTCGTGCCGGGGTTAAGCGATGGCACGCCCTTGTTCTGTTCGAAGACCGTCACCTCGCGGCCCTGCACATCGACCTTGTAGGTCGTGCTCATGCCGGAATAGACGGCCTGGGTCAGCTGTCCCTCCAGCTGATTGCTGCCGAGCGCCGCAGGCGCACCCTTTCCACTGAGCGTCATCTTCTCCGGCCGGACCGCGATCATCGCGGCCGATCCCGGTGGTGGAAGATGATCTGAGGTGGCAAGCATGCCGAACGGCGTTGCAATGCGTCCGCCCGCCTCCACCCGGCCCTCGAAGAAATTGGCATCGCCCAGGAAGTTGGCGGCAAAGGCCGTGGCCGGTCGCTCATAGACCTCCAGCGGCTTGCCGGCCTGGACGACGCGGCCTTCATTGAAGATCGCGATGCGGTCGGAGAGCGTCAGCGCCTCCTCCTGGTCGTGGGTCACGAAGATGGTGGTGATGCCGACCTCGCGCTGGATCTGCTTCAACTCGATCTGCATCTGCTGGCGCAGCCGCTTGTCGAGGGCGCCCAGCGGCTCGTCCAGCAGCAGCAGCCTGGGCCGCGTCACCAGAGCGCGGGCCAGCGCCACGCGCTGCTGCTGGCCGCCCGAGAGCTGCTTCGGCCGGCGGCCTTCGAAGCCAGTAAGCCGCACCAGGGCCAGCATTTCGCTCACCCGCTTCTGAACGCTCGAACCCGTTTGCCCGCGCACTGTGAGGCCAAAGGCAATGTTGTCGAACACGCTCATATGCGGGAACAGGGCGTAGTTCTGGAA
>CAZQLF010000080.1:0-8794 GCA_964594035.1 uncultured Rhodospirillaceae bacterium
GGGCGGCACTCGGCGGGCGTGGTGCGCGGGGCTTGCGTCGGGCAAGGCGGGGCCGAGAGCGGCAAGATTCGCCGCGGTGTTGGCGAGCACCAGGAAGTCGTCATCGACCGCCAGCACCACCAGCGGCCGGACGCTCGCCGGTGCCGCCGCCACGCCCGATCGCTTGTCCCCGGCGCCCGCGGCTTGGGCTTGATCGCCGGCGATCACCGGCAGCCACAGCTCGGCGGTGGTGCCTTCGCCCGGGCGGCTCTGCAACCGCAAGCGCCCGCCGGACTGCTCGACCACGCCGTGCACCACCGACAGGCCGAGACCGGTGCCCTTTCCGACCCCCTTGGGGGGGAGGAACGGCTCGGTCGCCTTGGCCAGCGTCGCCTCGTCCATGCCCTCGCCGTTGTCGCTGACCGAGAAGCAGACGTAGCGCCCGGCGCGCGGGTCGGGCGGCGGTACGTCGTCCTCGCGCGCCGCGACGACGATGCTGCCGCCACCGGGCATGGCGTCCCGCGCATTCATCGCCAGATTGAGCAGCGCCATCTCCATCTGGTTGGTGTCGACCCGCACTTGGCTCAGGCGCAGCGGAAAGCGGGTCTCGATCCGGATCCCGGGTCCGAGCGAGCGCTGCAGCAGATCGCCCATGCCGAGCACCAGATGGCGCAGGTCGACCGGCTGCAGGTTGAGCTGCTGGCGGCGGGCGAAGGCCAGCATGCGCTGGGTCAGGCCGGCGCCGCGCTGCGCCGCCTGCACCGCGTTGTCCAGCAGCGGCAGCACCGGCGACTCCGGCGGCAAGCGGCGCCGCACCAATTGCAGGCTGCCCAGCACGGCGCCGAGCAGGTTGTTGAAGTCGTGCGCGATGCCGCCGGTCAACTGGCCGATGGCATCCATCTTCTGGGATTGCGCCAGCGCCTCGCGCGTCTTTTCCAGGACGCGCTGCGCTTCGCGCCGCTCGGTCAGATCGCGGGTGATCTTGGCAAAACCCACCAACTGCCCGGCGGGTGAGCGGATGGGATCGATGACCACATGGGCCCAAAAGCGCGACCCGTCCTTGCGAATGCGCCACCCTTCGGCTTCAAATTTGCCTTCCCGCGCCGCGGTATCCAGCGCGCGTTGCGGCATGCCGGCCTCCCGATCTTCCCTGGTGTAGAAACGCGAGAAGGGCGTGCCGATGACTTCTTCGGCCCGACAGCCGTTGAAGCGCTCGGCGCCGGCATTCCAGCTGGTGATAATGCCGCTGGGGTCGAGCATGAAGATCGCATAGTCGTGGATCGCTTCCACCAGCATCCGGGCACGCCCGCCGGAGGTGAGCGATTCTTCAAATTTTTTCTTTTCCGCCGTGGACAAGGTGTTCTTTCCAGAGGCTTTGTGGTGGACGGAAAGCCCCTTTGATAACCCCATGTCTCGGAGAGCGTTCCCGCAGGGAGGCGGGCAGATCTCCGGCGCCAGGCTTAACGCTTTAGGAACGCAGCATCGGCGCGAATTTCGAGGATTGTCGGAACCTTGCGCTTGCTGGCGGCGACAAGCTCGCGGCCAAGCTGCTCATAACTTTCGATCATGACGGCCTGGCAGCCGAAACCCTTGGCGATCATCTGGAAATCGGGGGTGTAAATATCGACGCCGATGGGCCGGATCTGGCGCTCGACCATGTAATTTTTGATCTCGCCGTAACCATCATTGTTCCAAAGCAGGACGATCACCCCCGCCTTGGCCTCCACAGCGGCGGATAGTTCCCCGATGGTGAATTGCAGGCCGCCATCGCCGACCAGGACGATGACCGGGCGATCCGGGGCGGCGAGCTTGGCCCCCACCGCGGCCGGCAGGCCATAGCCCAGCGTGCCGTAGCCGGTGCTCGAGGCGAAATAGCTGCGCGGACGCGGCGCTTCCAGGCAGAGGTTCAAGGCATAGACGGGCTCCGCCGAATCGCCGACGAAGATGGCATCGGGCAGGGCCTTCTGCACGGCCGCGGCGATGGGCCGATGCACGGCAACGGTGGGAAGCCAATGCTTCGGTATTGCGGCGCGCACGGCAGCTGCCCGCCTGGCGCCCGGACTGTCCGGCGAGGCCTTCGTCTTTTTCGGCACGCGCAGCGCGCGGTTGAGCGCAACGAGAGCCGATTTTCCATCGGCCAGGATCGGGAGGCTGGCGGAGAAGCCACGCACCAGCTGTTCCGGATCGATGTCGATGCGGATGAATTTGTCGGAAAATTCGAGCGGTTTGTAGTCGGGCCAGGCTTCGGTTTCGCCAAACTCGTTGCCGACGGCGAGTACGACATCGGCATCGCGGATCGCCGTGTGGATCGGCGGATAGGCAATGTTCTCGCCGGCACGCAGCGGATGACCCGGCGGCAGAATGCCCTTCGCATTGACGGTATGGATGACCGGGGCATCGAGATGCTCCGCCAGCGCCAGCGCTTCGGCCGCACCATTGACGGCGCCGCCGCCCAAAATGACCAAAGGTTTTTTTGCGCCGCGAAGCCAGCCCGCCGCACGCTCGATCGCCTCTGGCGCGGGCGCAGGCGGTGATGGCAGCATGCGCGGTTTCATGATTTTGGCATCGACCGGCTGCGCGATCACATCGATGGGAATCTCGATATGCACTGGCCGCGCCCGCGCGCCGGCAAAGAAGGCAAATGCGCGGGCCAGAACCTGGGGCAGCTGCTCAGGCTCAACCAGCTTGTGGCTGAAGCCGCAGGCCCCGGCGATGACGTTGCGCTGGCTCGGCAGTTCATGCAGCCGGCCATCGCCCACGCCGAGATGATCGCGCTGATTGACGCTGGAAATCACCAGCATCGGCACCGAATCGCCATAGGCCTGGCCCATGGCGGTCAGGATGTTGGTCATGCCGGGGCCGGTGATAATGAAGCACACGCCGGGTTTGCCGGTGACACGGGCATAGCCATCCGCCATGAAACCTGCGCCCTGTTCGTGGCGCGGCGTGATGTGACGGATCTTGGTCCTGGGCAGGCCGCGATAGAGCTCGACGGTGTGGACGCCCGGAATGCCGAAGACGATCTCCACGCCATAGGCCTCGAGCAGCTGAACCAGCAATTCGCCGCATGTCGCCATGATGAAGGATCCCCTCGAAGCGCCCGAATGTCAGGCGCGCGTCATGCTGGAAGCCTTTGAGGGGATGGTCAAGGCGCTGGAATTGGTTGGTTGCCATCAAAGAAAACGCCGGACGCTGATGCGTCCGGCGTCGAGATTGCACGAGAGGAAGAAAGTCAGTGCGCCGGCGGCGCCTCCGGCCCGCTGGAAGCCGGGCCTTGATTTGTGCGGCCGCGCTCGGCCATGAACTGGTCGAACTCGGCTTTGTCTTTGGCCTGGCGAAGGCGGTCGAGGAACTCGCGGAATTCCTTCTGCTCCTCTTCGAGACGGCGCAGCGTTTCGTTGCGATATTCGTCGAAGGCGTGGTTGCCGCTGCCGCGGCCCCAACCGGCACTGCGCGCGCCGCACCAGCGCTCACGCGCTTCCTGCCACTGCTCGCGCCACTGTTCGCCCTGGCCCTGCTGCCAGCGACCGACGCCGCCACGCTTCCAACATCTCATTCGTCCGCTCCATATGAGATAGGCGAGAACGGCAAGGCCCGCCGGCCAATAGGCCATGAAACTCAGGATCATCAGGGCGATCCAGGCGGGTTTGCCGAGATCGTCGAGTTTGGCTGCGATGCTCATTCTGGCACCATGTTAATGTTACTTACATTCACATAATTGGGGAGACGGCGCGCGCTGTCAAGCGTGGTGGAAAAAATTTCTGGGCAAAGAATCTTCAACAAGCCGCAGATGGTGACGCCCGCGAAGGCCGGCAACTGGAATCAGCGCGGCTTCGACGCCGCGCCGAGCCCCAGCCCCTGCAAATAGATCAGCACGCCAGCTTCCAGCAGCTCCTCCGGCGTCATGGGCAGCTTGCGCCGCGCGCCGTCGCCGCGCCCGAACAGGGAGGCGATGCCATGGGAGAGCGCCCAGATGTGAAAGGCCATCATCAGCGACGGCGGACGGCCCTCGCGTGGCAGGCGCGCCGCCACCACTTCGGAGGCCGCGCGCAGCACGCTGAAGGCGCGCTCGCTCGCCTGCAACAGGGCAGGGTCCGTATCCAGCGGCAATCCTGCCTCGAACATCGCGGAGTAATAGGCAGGTTCCGCGCGGGCGAAGGCGAGATAGGCGCGGCCCAGATTTTCGAAGGCACGCAGCGGATCGGGCAAGCCGCCATTCCAGGCCTTGCTGAGGTCGCCCTCGAAACGCTCGAAGCCGCGCCGCGCCACATCGGCCATCAACTCGTCACGATCGCGGAAATGACGGTAGGGTGCAGCCGGGCTGACGCCGGCGGCGCGCGCGGCTTCGGCGAAGGTGAAGCCCGAGGGTCCCTTCTCGGCGATCAGCGAGAGGGCCGCGCGAATCAGAGCCTCGCGCAGATTGCCGTGGTGATAGCCACGCCGGCCCGTTCCGTCGCCATCTTTCGACCAGCTCATGTAAACCGGTCTTACATTACTCCCGGTCTTGTCGCATCACCATTCTAGGGCAGCCCTAATCTTGTCGGAGCAGCCGTTCGATGGCCTTGCGATCGATCTTCCCGCTGGCCAGGCGTGGGAACTCGCGCAGCACCAGGGTGCGACTGGGCCAAGCGAAACGCGGCAGCCGTTCGGCGAAAATGGCGGTAAGCGCGGCCTTGGTGTCGGCCTCATCGACGCCGGCATTGACGAGAACCGCAAGCAGGACAGCGCTGGCGTCGGCGGCATCGCCGATGGGAATCGCGACCGCCTCGCGTATCGCCGGCTGCCGCTTTGCCGTCACCTCGACTTCACCGAGGTCCAGACGATGGCCGCGCAGCTTCACCTGGTGATCCTTGCGGCCCACGAAATGATAGAGGCCCTCGCCATCCCGCATCGCCAGATCGCCGGTGCGATAGCTATCGGCACGTGCCGCCACGCGGCGCGATTGGCTTTGCACGGGATCGTTCCAGTAGCCGGCGAAGATCCGAGGACCAATGACGCAGATTTCGCCAATCTCTCCACTGCCAGTGACGATCCGGTCCGCCTCATCGCGCAGTTCGGGCTGACAATCTGGAGCGGGCCAGCCGAGCGGCAGCGATTCCATCGTCCGGGGTAAAGGGCGCGGTATCTCATATTCCAGCATGTCGAAGGCTTCGCTGGCGGCGTAAAGATTGTTGAAGCTTGCACCCGGCAGCGCCTCCATCGCGGCGCGCAAGGCTGCCATCGGCATGCGCTCGCCATACATCTCGACCCGCCGCAGATACTGAAGATCGCGCGCGGCAAGATCGCCGCCCTCCACCAGCAGACGCAGCGAGGTCGCCGTTGCCGACCACACGGTGATGCGCTCTCGCTCGAGAATCTCTGCCAGCCGGTCCGCGAATAGCGATTCCTGATCGTTGCAGATGTACATGCTGCAACCGGTATGCAGGGGATAGAAGATTTCGCCGCTAGCGGAATATTGCAGCGGCGCCACCGCGATCAGCCGGTCGTCCGGCCTCTGGTTGCGCCACCGTGGCAACCCCTTAAGGGCGGCCGCCATGCTCCCCTGCGACCACATCACGCCCTTGGGCTCGCCTGTCGAACCCGAGGTGAAGAAAATCAAGGCAAGATCATCCGCCCCAACCTCTTCGATATCCTGGCGGGCCGGAATGCCGCGGCCGAGATCCGCCGGCGTGCGATTGGCAAGATCCAGCGCCGCGATGCGGTTGGGATCAAAGGAAAGGTCGTCAGTCTGCATGCTGGCCACGACCTCTGGTGTCGCCACTAAGAGCGAGGGCTTCAGTGTTGCGAGAATTCGGTTGAGGCGGGCTGGCGGTCCTTGAACCGGCAACGGCACGTAAACCGCGCCCAGGGCGAGAACCCCGAAGATCACCTGGACTGCCGCCAAGGTCTTGGGCAGGCAGACGGCGATCCTGTCGCCTTTCCCAACCCCATGGGCACCTGCCAGCCAGCCGGCTGCGATCAGCATTGCTTCCCGCAGCTCGCCATATGACATTTCAGCCGCGGCCGCTGTCAGCACTGGCCTTTTCCAGCCATCCGGAGACATCCGCATCAGACGCTGTGCGATGTCGTTACCGGTCATGGTGCCACAGTCTGCCCCGCATGGTTGAGAACCCCATCATTCTCCATTTACTCGAGCTGCGCCCGGCGGCCCGTTATTTAACACCCGACAAGGGGGAACCCATGCCGCTATCGTTTCATTTGTGACCCTAAGCTGTGCCTGATCGCCCGCGAAGCGCGTCCTTGGGAATTCTGGCTGCTACGGGAGCAAGACGATGATCCGCTTCACTTTTTTGATCGCCGCCGCCGTCGTCCTCTCCATCGGTGGCATGATCGGCTACCTGCTGCCCCTGCCCTGAGTCGCGTGGCCCGTGCCCACCGGTCGGCCCGCCTTCCCCAACGTATTCTGATTTTTTCTTCATCTAATTTTTGAACAAACGCGGCTAGCTGCGATTCGCAGCAGCCTTAACCATTTTGCCATACTCCATGATTCGCAAGGCATCCGGCGCAGGATTGGCGGGAACCGGGCGTGTAGGAATCGGGTTGCATCACGGAAAACCTTCCGCCAAGGGTTCAGGCGGGCGGCGCGTTTTGACGAGCACCGGCGCCTATCTCTGCCGCTGCTCGAAGATTGGTATTCGATGCTGGCCTAGCGTCTGATCGCCTCAAGTCGAATCAACTTGAGGCGTGAATCAGCCGCTATTTTAAAGAAGGCAGAGCGAGATTCAGGGATTCGGTTGCTTCAACCTCATCCGATCTCGCTCTGGGATTCGTCGCACGCCGGGGAGCGGTTACGGCGGGTTCGCTGATGTCGTTGCCCTAACCGGCATGGCCATCGATGCTTTTTTTGATTTGGTCGAATGGATAAGCCCGCCCCTCGCCCCACATCTCCAAGCAATCGCAGCGGTCTTGAACCGCCTCCGCCCTGGCGCCTGCGATCCTTCTTGTGGCGCATCGCCTGGATCGTCCTGATCATCATCGCCCTGGTGGAAGTCGTGCTGTGGCTGCGTGGCGGCCCCGACGGCACGACTTCGGGCGCGGCGAGCCAGCGCTCCGGCCGGCCAATTGCCTCCGTCGTTCTCGCCAGCGCGAAGAAGGGCGACATTCCCATCCACCTGAACGGTCTCGGCACGGTGGCGCCGCTCGCGACCGTCACGGTGCGCCCGCAAGTCGGCGGCGTGATTACCGAAATCCATTTCCAGGAAGGTCAGCTGGTCACCAAAGGGGATTTGCTGGCGATCATCGATCCGCGGCCCTTCACCATCGCGCTGGAGCAAGCGCAGGCCCAGCTCGCCAAGGATCAGTCCCTTCTGCACAACGCCCAGCTGGATCTCGAACGTTACCGCAAGCTGATCACCCAGGATTCCGTCGCGCGCCAACAGTTCGATACCCAGGCTTCCCTGGTGCAACAGGACGTCGCCACGGTGGAGGCCGACCAGGCGCAAGTCGACAGTGCCAAACTCAATCTCGACTACGCGCATGTCACGGCGCCGATCGGCGGCCGCGTCGGTCTGCGCCTGGTGGATCAGGGGAATTATGTGCCCGCCGGCGATACCACCGGCCTGGTGGTGATCACACAGCTGCAGCCGATCGATGTGCTGTTCACCTTGCCGGAAGACGATCTGCCGCAGATTCAGAAGAGGCGCGCGGCGGCCGCGATTCTGCCAGTGACCGCCTTCGACCGCAGCCAGACTGTCAAGCTGGCGGAAGGCCAGCTCGCCACCCTCGACAACCAGATCGACACCGCCACCGGCACCTTCAAGCTGAAAGCCGAGTTTCCCAACACCGACGAAAGCCTGTTCCCCAACCAGTTCGTCAACGCGCAGCTTCTCCTCGACACGCTGCAGGGTGCGGTGGTGGTGCCATCGTCCGCCATCCTCCATGGCGCGCCGGGCGACTACGTCTTCCTATTGGGTGCGGAGAACAAGGTCTCCGTGCGGGTCGTCAAACTGGGCCCGGCCGCCGGCGAGCGCGTCGCCATTCTCTCGGGACTGCAGGTCGGCGACCGCGTTGTCATCCAGGGCACTGACAAGCTGAAAGACGGAACTCAGGTGACGATTGGGTCAGCCCAGGGCGGGTCAGCCCAGGGCGGATCAGCCGCCGCCGGTACGGCCAACGGCACGGCACCTGCCGGTGAAGGTGCCAATGGCGGTAGCAGGAATCGCCGGAATGGCGCCAACGGCCAGGGTGGCGCCAATGGACAAGGCGGGACCGGCGGAAGTTCCAGCGGGACAGGTACGCCATGACCGCTTCTCGCGCCGGGTAGTCTCGTGAATCCCTCGCGGCCCTTCATCCTGCGGCCGGTGGCCACCTCGCTGTTGATGGTGGCGATCCTGATGACCGGCATGGTGGCCTATCAGTTCCTGCCGCTGGCCGCCCTTCCCGAAGTCGATTACCCGACCATCCAGATCCAGACCTTCTATCCGGGCGCCAGCCCGGACGTGATGACGTCATCAGTGACGGCGCCGCTGGAGCGTCAGCTCGGCGAAATGCCGAGCCTGCAGCAGATGACCTCCACCAGCTCCGCCGGGGCTTCTGTCATCACGCTGCAGTTCAGCCTCGATATCAGCCTCGATATCGCCGAGCAGGAAGTGCAAGCGGCGATCAACGCCGCGGGAAATCTTCTGCCCGCCGACCTGCCGGCGCCGCCCATCTATGCGAAGGTCAATCCCGCCGATGCGCCGATCCTGACCTTGGCGCTGACCTCCAAGACCTTGCCGCTGCCGCAGGTCGAGGATTACGCGGATACGCGCCTCGCCCAGAAGATTTCGCAGATCGCCGGCGTCGGCCTGGTCAGCATCAGCGGCGGCCAGCGTCC
>CAZQLF010000081.1:0-8775 GCA_964594035.1 uncultured Rhodospirillaceae bacterium
GCTTGTCGAGGTCGGAGGCGATCTTGGCGAGGAACTTGTTGTAGCTGAGGCCGATGGAGACGGTGACGCCGATGTGCTGCTCGACATCGAGGGCAAGTTTCGCCAGCGAGCGCGCGGCACTGCCATGATGAAGCTGCTCGGTTCCGCCGAGATCGAGGAAGGCTTCGTCGATGGAAAGCGGTTCGACCAGCGGGGTCAACGCGCGCATCATCTCCCGGATTTCGCCACCGACCCGCGAATACTTCGCCATGTCGGGCTTGACCACTTTGGCATGGGGACAGGCTGCAAGCGCCTTGAACATCGGCATGGCCGAGCGCACGCCATACATGCGCGCGACATAGCAGGCAGCGAGCACCACGCCGCGATGGCGGCCGCCGACGATGGTGGGCTGGTCGCGCAGGCTCGGATCGTCGCGCTTCTCCACGCTGGCATAGAAGGCGTCGCAATCGATATGGGCGATGGTCAGCCGCTCGAGCTCGGGATGGGAGACGAGGCGTGGCGAGCCGCATGCGGCACAACGCTTCAGCCGCCCGGCCACGATCGCAAGACAATCGCGGCACAGCGTGCTCACGGGATCTCGTCCGGGGCCCAGAGCCACGCAGCACCGCGCACGCCGCTGGAATCGCCATGGCGCGGCGGCACGATGCGGGTTGCCACATGGTCGGAGAAGACGAAGGGGCGCATCAGACCCGGCACATTGCGATAAAGCCGCTCGATGTTCGATAGGCCGCCGCCCAGCACGATGACCTGGGGATCGACGATGTTGACCACATGGGCGAGTGCGCGGCCCAGCCGCTCTTCATAGCGCGCCATGGTCGCCAGCGCATTCTCGTTGCCATTGGATGCTGCAGCCACGATGGTCGCGGCATCCAGGCTTTCGCCGGTCACCTTCTTGTGGTCGCGGGCAATACCAGGACCGGCGAGCCAGGTTTCGATGCAGCTGGACTGGCCGCAGAAGCAGGGCCAGCCCGGCCGCTCGTCATCCCTGGGCCAGGGCAGCGGATTGTGCCCCCATTCGCCGGAGATGGCGTTGGCGCCGGTCAGCGGCCGCCCGTTGATGACGATGCCGCCGCCCACGCCAGTGCCCAGGATCACGCCGAAGACGATTGCAATCCCGGCCGCGGCCCCATCGCTTGCCTCCGACACCGCAAAGCAATTGGCGTCGTTGGCGACTTTCAGCGGCCGCTTCAGCACCGCACCCAGATCCTTGTCGAAGGGGTGCCCGATCAGCCAAGTGGAATTGGCGCCCTGGACCAGCCCGGTCCCGGGCGAGATACCGCCCGGCATGCCAAGCCCGACCCGCGATGGCCCGACACCCGCCTCGCGCTCGATCTCGCTCACCAGGGCGGCCACGGCCGCGATGGTCATGTTGTAGTCGCCCTGTGGTGCAGCGATGCGCCGGCGGGCGCGGACCACGCCCTCATCGTCCAGGGCGATTGCTTCGATCTTCGTGCCTCCCAAATCGACGCCAATTCGCATGAAAGAATCCTAATAAATTCAAGCCTTGGCGCCCGCAGTTACGAATTGTTTACCATTGCGGGCTACGGCTTGTACGATGAATAACCGATGCCCACCCCAAAGCAGGGGCGGGGTATTGCGGGAGGGAGAATGGCACCGGTCTTGGCCCGCGCACAGGCACCAAAAAAGGTGCTCATCGTCGAGGACAACGAGCTCAACATGAAGCTCTTCCACGATCTGATCGAGGCCTGCGGCCACGAGATCCTGGAAACGCGTGACGGTATCGAGGCGCTCAAGCTCGCCCGCCAGCATCATCCCGATCTGATCCTGATGGATATCCAGCTGCCCGAGGTGTCCGGCCTCGAGGTCACCCGCTGGCTGAAGGAAGACGATGATCTGCGCCATATCCCGGTGATCGCGGTAACCGCCTTCGCCATGAAGGGCGACGAGGAAAAGATCCGCAGCGGGGGCTGCGAGGCCTATATCGCGAAGCCGATCTCGGTCAGCAATTTCCTCGATACCATCGGCCGCTTCCTGGCCTGAAGCAGCTAGTGCCCTGAAATGCAAAAGGCCGCTCTTAAGCGGCCTTTTTCATGCCGGAACGAAAGCCCGGTTACTTGATCTTCGATTCCTTGAAGGCGACGTGCTTCTTGGCAATCGGATCATACTTCTTGAACGTGAACTTCTCGGTCGAAGTCCGCGGATTCTTCTTGGTCACGTAGTAGTAGCCGGTGTCGGCTGTGCTGACCAATTTGATGAGAACGGTTGTTTGCTTGGCCATGGGCCCAATCTCCAAAAATCGGGCCGGACCATAGCGTTATCGGCGCCCCTGTCAAGGGTGGCGGAAGATCCTTGCCGTCTCCCCTCGATATGACAACCGCGGCACCGGTTTGCTACCCGGCGCCACGCCCCCCTGGCGGCGGCTGACCGCCTCTTTCAGTACGAAGGTCGTGACATCCACCAGATTGAGGTGGGCTGCCTCATCCAGCGCGCGCCAGCCGATATCCTCCAACTCGCCATCGCCCTTCAGGCTGCCCTCGCAATAGGCGCCGTCGGCAAGGAAGAAGCGCGTGTGAAAGCGGCGATGGGAATAACGGGGCGTGATGGCCCGGCAGACGAAGTCGATGCCGGGAATGGCACTGGCAGCCAGGCTCAGACCTGTCTCTTCGCTGGTCTCGCGTAGCGCCGCGCGCAACAGCGCCAACGGGCTGCGCCGTCCGCCGGCTGCAAGCTGGGCCATGACGGCAGGGGCGAGCGGCAGTTGCGCGCCCTTCGCGTCCTGTGGTTCCACCCGGCCTCCGGGAAAGACGTAGATGTCGGGCAGGAAGCCAGCGCGGCCATGGCGGCGGCCCAGCAGCACTTCCAGCCCGCGTTTGCCCTGGCGCAGCAGCACCAGCCCCGCCGCATCGACCGGGCGGACAAACGCGCTGACCCTTGGCCGGTTCAAGGCGGGGTCGTATCGTTCGTGGGCAGGGTCGCCGACGATTTGGAGATCGGCTCCGCCAGCGCGATGGCTCTCGCATAAAGCCGCGGCTGGCCGATCAGGCGCAGCGCAACATCGAGATCGACTGCGCGCTCGCTGTGATCCACCGGACAGGCCGCGCGGATCTTGTCGAGCCCCGGGATATCGTCGGGCGAGGTGACGCTGCGCTGCTCCACCGGGAGTGCCGGAAGCTTGCCGGCGGAAAGATCGGACATCAGGTCTGTTGCATCCTCATCGCCTTTGTTGGGGCAGATGGAGGGCAGCACCCCGACATGGTGCAGCGTATAACCCGATGGCGCGTGGAAGCGCGCCCATGTCAGGGTCAATTCGCCATCATTGGGTAACCGGCGCAACTCCTGCACCGTGCCCTTGCCATAGGAGTTGCTGCCGATCACCACCGCGCGGTCGTTGTCCTGGAGGGCTGCCGCGACGATCTCCGAGGCCGAGGCCGAATTGCCGTTGATCAGCACGGCCACCGGCAAACCATCCAGCACGTCGCCGGGCGTGGCCTCGAAATACTGATGGCTGTCCGGGTTGCGTCCATGGGTGGAGACGATCCGCCCGCCATTCAGGAACAGGTCGGAGACCGCAACGGCCTGATCGAGCAGCCCGCCGGGATTGCCGCGCAGATCCAAAACCACGCCCTTCATGGTGTCGCCCATGTCGCTGCGGGCATTGTCGAGCTCGCGCCTCAGGCTGTCCGCCGTACCCTGGTTGAAGCCATAGAGCCGGATATAGGCAATGTCGCCCTCGCGCCGATAGGTCACCGTTTCCGGCACCACATGGGCGCGCGTCACCGCGAAGGAGAGGGGTTTGTCCTGGGTGCCGCGCTGGACCGTCAGCAGCACGCGGCTGTCGTCGGGTCCGCGCAGCATGGTAACCACCGCCTGCTGGTCGAGCCCCTTGGTGGGCTTGCCGTCGATGCCGGTGATGATGTCGTCGGCATGGAGGCCCACCCGTTCGGCCGGCGTGTAATGCATGACGGAGACGACACGAACCTTGCCGTCTTCCATGGCGATCCGCACGCCGATGCCGCCGAACCCTTCGCGCGTGGCGCGGTTTTCCACGGCAGCGTCATGCCCGGCGTAGCGCGAGAACTGGTCGAGGCGGGCGAGCATGCCATTGAAGACGGTCCGGTAGATCGTCTCGCTGCTTACCTTGGCGAGCGACGGCGAAACCTTGCGCGCGGTGACAAGGGCGCCTGCGGTCACGGTCGCCCAATCGTCGGCTTCGAAACCATCGGTAACGGTGAACTCTGCGGCCGGCACGCCGCCATAATCGAGATCGAACTTGCCGTCCTTGCGCTGCACGGAGATTTTCTGGTCGATGGAGGCCAGCGCCGACAGGCCGCCCACAGTCAGGTTTCCGAGGTCTTCCTTGACGATGTAGTACTGATCGATGTCCTCGTAGCCGGCGGTAAACATCCGCTTGTCGCGCTCGTAATCGGCGTTGGCGGCGAGGGACGCCTCGCCGCTGGTGCAGCCCGCGAGGGCAAGGAAGGCCACGAGCGCCGGCATCCGGCGCAACGGCGATATCAACTGCGTCGCGAGAGACATGGAATTCCGATCTTGCTGCCGCCCGATGGTCGCGCACCGGCCGACTCTTGGCTCTCGGCTATAGATAGCAGAAATCATCAACGTGACCAGAGGGCCACAGGGCTAGTGATGTGACTTTGTTGAATTTTCTGTTATGTTGCGGCTCTGGGGACACATTCGAACCCTAGCGGCGCCGCTTGTGTTGTCCGCCTTTCGTGCGAGGCCGCCGGCCGCTTTTAACACGATGGGCAGGCGCTTTGACTTTGCTGGATTTTTTACCTTTCGCCGGGAGCCGTACCGGGGCCTCATCGGAATCGCCACCCTCGATCAACTCCAGCAGCAGTCCGCCGGTCAGCGGCTCCGCCTGGACCAGGCGAACCATGACCCGCTCGCCCAACCGATAGACCCGTCCCCAGCGCCGGCCAACGAGAGCATGGTTGGCTTCGTCATGGTCGTAGAAGTCGTTGGGCAGGCTCGCAATGGGTACCAGACCATCGGCGCCGGTTTCATCCAGACGCACGAACAGGCCGAATCGCGTGACGCCCGTCACCCGGCCTGCGACGATCTCACCGACCCGGTTCGCCAGGAAGGCAGCGACGAAGCGGTCGATGGCATCGCGTTCGGCTGCCGCGGCGCGCCGCTCGGTCTGCGAAATGTGTTCGCCGATGGCAGCAAAGCGTTCGCCATCGCCAGTGGGCAGAGGGCCATCGCCCAGCTTGCAGCCGGCGACCAGCGCGCGATGGACCAGCAGATCGGGATAGCGGCGGATCGGCGAGGTGAAGTGGGCATAGCGCGGCAAGGCCAGACCGAAATGGCCGATATTCACCGGGCTATAGACCGCCTGCGACTGACTTCTCAGGACCAGCTCATGAACCATCGTGGCGTAGGGCGTGTCCTTCGCCTTTTCCAGCAATTGGGTGAACATGCGCGGGCGCAGCACCTGGCCCTTCGCGAGGTTCAGACCCAGCGTCGCGACGAACGCGCGTAGAGCCTCGATCTTGGCCGCATCGGGCGCGTCATGGACGCGATACATGCAGGGCTGGCGGACTTTCTCCAGCGTCTCGGCCGCCGCCACATTGGCGAGGATCATGAACTCCTCGATCAGCCGATGGCTGTCGAGCCGCGCGCGCGGCAGGATGCGAACGACATTGCCCTGGTCGTCCAGAATCACCTGGCGTTCCGGCAGATCGAGATCGAGCGTACCGCGGTTCTGGCGTTCCTTCAGCAGCGCGCGGAAGGCGCCATAGAGCGGCTTGATCACCGGCTCGATCAGGGTGGCGGTGCGTTCGTCGGGCTGGCCGTCGGCCGCTGCCTGGGCCTGCTCGTAGGTCAGGCGCGCCGCCGAGCGCATCAGGCCGCGCATAAAGCGGTGGCGCAGCTTGCGCCCCTCGCCATCGATCACCATGCGCACCACAAGACAGCCGCGGTCCTCGCCGGGCTTCAGCGAGCAAAGCCCGTTGGAAAGTTCCTCGGGCAGCATCGGCACGACGCGATCGGGAAAATAAACCGAATTTCCCCGCCAATACGCGTTGCGGTCCAGCGCGTCGCCGGCGCGCACGTAATGGGCGACATCGGCGATGGCGACGACCAGCACGAAGCCGCCCGGGTTCTGCGGGTCGGTATCGCGCTCGGCGAAGACCGCATCGTCGAAATCGCGGGCGTCGGACCCGTCGATGGTGACCAGCGGTGTGGCGCGCAAATCGGTGCGTTCGCCCAGGGTCACGGGCTGCGCCGCCGAGGCGATGGCCTGCGCCTCCGCATCGAAGGCAACCGGAATGTCGTGCTCGAAGATGGAGAGCAGGCTCGCCGAGCGTGGCCCGCCATGGGGCCCCAGGCGCTGGACTACGCGGGCCTGGGGCAGGCCATGGCGCGCACCCGGCAGCGCCTGGGCCAGCACGATCTCGCCGGGCCTGGCCCCGCCGCTGTCGGCGGCGCTCACACGAAACTCGTTGCGTGACTTGCGCCCCGCCGGGCGGATACGGCCGGTGCCGTCGCCAGCGCGGTCGTAAACGCCAACAATGCGCGCCGGAAGACTGGGTAGCCTGCGGATGACGCGCGCTTCGTAGCTGTCTTCATCGATGCGTTTGAGCCGTGCCAGCACCCGATCGCCCCTCGCCAGGGCGGGTCTCGCCAGGCGTTCGGGCTGCAGGAAGATCTTCGGTTGCTTGCCCTCGCCGGCGCCATCGGCGGGTGCGGCCAGCAACTCGCCATCGGCATCGGGGCCTAGCACCGTGAGGGTTGCGATCTCATCCAGGGCGCCGGGGCTGGCCATCTTGCGATGCTTGCCGCGGTCGATATCGCCTTCGCGCTCGAGCTGCTTCAGCATGGCCTTGAGGCCGATGCGGTCCGCCCCCTTGATGCCGAAGGCCCGCGCGATTTCGCGCTTGCCCACCGGCGTGGGCGATTCCCGGATGAATTCGAGGATCTTTTCGCGGGTGGGCGGCGGCGCCTGTTTGCGCCGATGCTCAGCCATCAGGCCGGCGCCTTGAACTCGACCTCGACGAAGACGTATTCGTAGTCGTTGGCGTTGATTACATCGTGCTCGACGCCCAAGGGCCGGTAATAGGATTTGCCGGCAGTGAGATCGGCAAAATTGGTTTCCTTGCCGGTCTCGAGCTGAAGCTTGCCGGTGACCATCGGCACGACAACGTAGTCGTAGCCATGGCGATGCCAGCCGGTGGCGGCACCCGGCGCAAAGCGCCATTCGGTGACCTTCACCCGTTCATTGTCCACTTGCACGGTCGCTTTTGCGGCCGGCCGCTTCTTATCCGCGCTCATGACGCGTCCTCTGTCTTCTTTGGCTTGGGCGCCGCTGCTGCCGCAGCCGCTTTCTTTTTGGCCGGCGCCTTCGGTTTTGCCGCCGGAGAACCTGCGCCTGGCGCACCGGATCTGCCGCCCGTTTGCCGGCGCGCGGTCCTGCGGCCGCCACCGCGCGCCGCACGTTCCTCCAGCAGAGGCAGCGCCTGCTCCAGCGTCACCTCGCCCGGCTTCAGCGACTTCGGCAGGGTGGCATTGATCTTGCCGTGCTTCACATAGGGGCCATAGCGGCCTTCATGCAGCGTCACCGGCTTGCCGTCGGCCGGATGATTGCCCAGCGGCTTGCCGGGTGCAGCCCCGCCGCGGCGCGGACCTCGCGGCTCGGCCAGCAGCGAGACGGCGCGGTTGAGCCCGATGCTCAGCACGTCGTCATCCTTGCCGAGCGATTTGTAGACAGGCCCGTGCTTGATGTAGGGCCCGAAGCGTCCGATGCCGGCGGTGATCATCTGAGCATCTTCGGGATGCGCTCCAACATCGCGCGGCAGCGCCAGCAGCGCCAGCGCTTTGGCAAGGTCCACATCGTCGGCAGCGATGCCCTTGGGCAGCGATGCGCGCTTGGGCTTCGGCGGCTTCTCGGCCTTCGGTGCCTTTTCGCCTTTGGGTCGTTTCTCACCCTTGGCGCGCTTTTCCTTGGGCGGTGGCGGCAGGGCTTCGCCGAGCTGCACATAGTGCCCATAGGGCCCTTGGCGCAGGGTGACCTTGAGTCCGCTGGCGGGATCGATGCCCAGCTCCTTAGGTCCCGTATCGACCGCAGACCCGTCGCCATTGTCGATGCCGAGCCGGCGCGTATAGCGGCACTCCGGATAATTCGCGCAGCCGATGAAGGCGCCGAACTTGCCAAGCTTCAGGCTGAGGCCGCCCTTGCCGCAGAGCGGACAAACGCGGGGATCGGAACCGTTGGTGCTCTCCGGAAAGAAATGCCGGCCGAGATCGGCATCCAGCGCGTCGATCACCTCGCTGATGCGCAGATCCTTCGTATCGCCGACGGCAGCGCTGAAATCCTTCCAGAACTGGCGCAGCACGGCCTTCCAATCGACGCGCCCGCCGGAGATGTCGTCGAGCTGTTCTTCCAGATTTGCGGTGAAATCATATTCGACGTAGCGCTTGAAGAAACCGGTGAGGAAGGCGGTGACGAGACGGCCGCGATCCTCGGGATAGAAGCGGCGGCGCTCCAGCCGCACATAGTTGCGGTCCTGCAGCACCTGCAAGATGGAGGCATAAGTCGATGGCCGGCCGATGCCCAGTTCCTCGAGGCGCTTGACCAGGCTCGCCTCCGAATATCGGGGCGGCGGCTGGGTGAAGTGCTGCTCGGGTTTCGTTTCCTGGCGGGTCACGGGCTGCTCGGCTTTCAGATCCGGCAACCGGCCTTCGCCTTCTTCATCCTCGCTCGGATCGTCACGGTCTTCCTGATAGAGCGTCAGGAAGCCATCGAACTTCAGCACCGAACCCGTGGCGCGGAATGTGGTCTTCGTGCCGGATATG
>CAZQLF010000082.1:0-8755 GCA_964594035.1 uncultured Rhodospirillaceae bacterium
CCCGTCCAGGAAGGGCGCTTTGCCATGACCTTGTCCGTTTTCCGAAGGCGCCGGCCGTTGTCCGAGACATTCGCCACTGAACCAACCAATGGCTCAACCCGGCGCCGGAAGGCCGGGTTCCCAGGGATCATAACCTTTGGCGCCAGGAAGTGGGGCCAGCAAGCGGGACCGGGTCACGATCGGACCCGGTCCCGCCACTGACGCCCCTGAGGCCGCTGCTATTTGGCTGCAGCCTTGGCGTTGATTTGAAGATTGCCGCCCGCCGTACCGGCCGGCGAGGCGACGTTCGCTGCCGCACCGGCATCGGCGCCGCCGCTGAGCTGTGGCTGCAGGGACAGATCAAGATTGCCGGTCATGCTGCCCTGGGCTGTCTGCGGGTTGGTCGCAAGCGCGGTGCTGTTCGCGCTGGCACTGCCGGTTGCCTGCCCATCAGTCGTAAGGTTCAGGCCCGGAGCATTGCCTGAAAGACTGCCGGCAGAAGCCGCTGTCACACCAGCAGTTCCGGCAGTGAGGCTGGAATTGGCGCTGGCGGCCGTCGAGCCCATGGCGCCGTTCAAACCTCCGCTCGCGCCGCCACCGCCGCCCAACCCACCTCCGAGACCGCCGCCTGCATTGCCACCCAATCCGAGACCGGCGGCAGCCGCCTGATGAACGGCGAGCCCGCCTTGGGAATCAAGCGTCAATGGCGCAAGGGCAAGCATGGCGGCAGTAATGGCCGCCGAACTTGCCAGGGCGACCGGCCCCGGAAACCGTCTTTGCTTCGTCATACCTTCCTCCTTTACCGGCCAATGCAGGCGCAGCAGTTCGTTAACGCCAGTTAACGGATCTCCGTTCGGTGGCAACTTTGGGCGCAAGCCGCGTCGGGCCACGACACAAGACCTGCCTCACGCGGTCGCCAAGGCGACTGGCCGTGCTGCCGGCGCCCTCGTTCCAGGCCCTAGTTGCTGCTGGCGAAGAACAGCGCCTGGGAGATCGCGACTTTCAGCGTCGTGTCATCGAAGGGCTTGGTGACGACGAAGGCGGGTTCAAGGGCTTCTCCGGTCAGCAGCCGTTCGGGAAAGGCCGTGACGAAGACGACCGGGACGTCGATCGATTTCAGGATCTCGCGCACGGCGGCAATCCCCGTGCTCCCGTCCTTCAGCTGGATGTCGGCCAGCACAAGACCGGGTGGCGTTGCCTTGGCCATGGCAATGGCCTCGCTGGCCCGTGCGGCCACACCGGTGACCTTGTGGCCCAGTGCCTTCACGGATTCGGCAACGTCGAGGGCGATGACCGGTTCGTCCTCGATGATGAGGACGCGCGTGGCCGGCTGGCGCTTCAGATTGGCCCAGGCGTCCTGGATATGCTGTTCGACGTCCTTCGCGCTCATGCCCAGGATCTGGGCTGCCTCGGCCGGCGAGAATCCCTCCTGATGCACCAGCAGGAGGGCCTGGCGATCGCGCGGCGCCAGCGCAATCAGCTTTTCACTTACCCGCCGCTCCACCGGATCGGCGAGGCGCTGCGTATCGTCGCCGGCCCGTTTGGGCTCGCTGCGCACCGCATCGGCAAAACGGTGGAACAGGCGAAAGAGCTGAACCGAAACATTGCCCGAGGCAGTGATGGCCGAGGGGTCCTGCAGCAGCGTCTCCAGGCAGCCGCGAATATACTGGTCGCCGACCGTCTGCGATCCCGTCAGCGCCCGGGCATAGCGCCGCAGATAGGGCAGGCGCTGCACGATCTGCTGCTTCAGCGCGTCCATGTCTGGCACTCCATAGGCTGACGGAACGGTGCGATGATGGTCGCTACTGTTGCCCCAGTCGCGCCGGAATCCAAATCAAATTCTTGAACCAAATCGCGGACTTTCGACGCCGACGGCGGGCTGTGCCTCAAGCGTATCCGCCCTCTGTCAGATCGCGGATCCGCTGGAGAACCTCGTTCGGCGTATAGGGCTTGCGCAAAAGAGCGCGGGCGACGGCTCCTGTGTCGGCTACGTCCGCCGGCGCCACATAGGCCGAGGTCAGCAGAACGCCAATCTCCGGCTTGTTGTGCGAAATCCAGCGCGCCAGCGCGAGCCCGTCGATGCTGCCGGGCATCCGCACATCACTGAAGACCACGCCGACATCACTGCCATTGCCGAGGATGCGCTTGGCCTCCTCGCCATTTCGGGCCTCCAGCACGCGATAGCCGAACTCGCGCAGATATTCCGCGATCATCAGGCGGATCAGGACTTCGTCTTCGACCACGAGGACAGTTGCCCCCGCACCTTCTCCGGCAGCGGGCGGTCCGGGGTGCCGCTCTGTTTGGGCCGTCATGCCCTCTTAACACTTGCCTTGGGCGAATGTTCCGGTCATATGCAGAGCGCTGGCGGCCGTGCGGCGCCCGCCTCCGGCGGCCGGGACCGGCGCCGTTTCCTTCCTCTCAAGGCACGTTGCACTCAGGTATCGAAGCGATGACCGAGGAGCCGGTGGTCGAGCCGCCGCCAATACCCACCAACGACTTCACGCAACGCTCCCTCATGCTGCGGGTGCGCCAGCAGGAAATTCTGGCGGAGCTGGGCGTGACGGCGTTGCAGGGCGCTGGCTTCGACGCGCTGCTGAATCGCACGGCCGTACTGGCGGCCGAGGGCATGCAGGCCGAGTTCAGCAAGGTCCTTGAATACCTGCCGGTCGAAAAGCGCCTGCTGGTGCGCGCCGGCGTGGGCTGGCAACCAGGCATCGTGGGCAAGGCCACGATCGGCGCCGATTACGAATCGCCAGGCGGGTTTGCGCTGCGCACCGGCAAGCCCGTTATCTCCAATCACCTGGGCGAGGAGGGCCGCTTCCGCACGCCGGAGCTGCTGCTGGAGCATGGCATTCACCGGGCCATCAACGTGATCCTGCAGGGCGACCGGGAGCCTTTTGGCGTGCTGGAGGTCGACAGTCGCTCACCCGGCAAGTTCACCGAAAACGACCTCGCCTTCCTGCAGGGAGCGGCGAACATCCTGGGCATGGCCATCGAGCGCCAGCGCTTCGAGCGCGACCTGAAGGCAGCGGTGGCACGCCACGAGGTTCTGCTCCGCGAGGTCGATCACCGCGTCAAAAACAGCCTGCAGCTGGTGATCAGCTTCCTGCGCCTGCAGGGCGATGGTGCCGAGCAGCCGGAGGTGCGCCGCCATCTGCAGGAGGCCGCCGGCCGCATCGCGGCAATCGCCAGGGTGCATCAGCGCCTGAACCAGACGGCCAAGGTCGAATCCTTGGATCTCGGCGCCTACCTTCAGGATCTCTGCAAGGATGTCGACGAGGTGGCGGCGAATTGCACCGTCATGGCCGAGGTTGTTCCGGGCATGGAGATTTCCACGGTGCGCGCGATTTCAATCGCACTTCTTGTCAATGAGTTGATCGCCAACGCGGCGAAGCACGCCTATCGCGAAGGCAGCTCGGCGCGTATCTGGGTGAGACTGAACCGCCTGGTCGATCAGCGCATCGTCATCGCCGTGCGTGATGAAGGCGTGGGCCTGCCTCAGGGTTTCGACCCCAAGAGCGGCAAGGGGCTGGGCATGCGCATCGTCAATGCGCTGGCAAAACAGCTCGATGCCGAGATCCAGGTCGAGGCGCGCCAGCCGGGTACGGAGATCCGGCTCGTCATGGGCCTCGAGGCGAAGGTCTAGAGCAACATCGGATCAGGTTGACGCAACCTGATCCGTGAATCTTGCTCTCCTTGTTTGAAGCAGCGGCAGATTCACGCTTCACGTTGATTCAACGTGAAGCGATCAGACGCTAGGCGTAGTCCAGCGGCAGCGTCGTCGTCGACTTCAGGACTTCCATGGCGAAGGTCGAGCTGACGTCATAGAGCTCAATTGCCGCAATCAACTTCTTGTAGACGCGGTCATAGGCCTCGATATCGGGCACGACGATGCGCAGCATGTAGTCGATCTGTCCGCTCATGCGATAGACCTCGACAATCTCTGGGATGCCGACCACGGCGCGGGAAAAGGCCTCGAGCCACGCCGCGTTGTGCTGGTTGGTGCGGATCGCGGCGAAGACTGTGACGCCGACATTCATCTTCTTCGGATCCAGCAGCGCCACCCGGGCGCGGATATAGCCTTCGGCCTCCAGTTTCTGGATTCGCCGCCAACAGGGTGAGGGCGACAGCCCCACCTTTTCGGCCAATTCGTTGACGGAAAGGACGGCATTCTCCTGAAGCAACGCCAGAAGACGCCGGTCGAAGTTGTCGAGGGTCATAGAATAAAATACCCTAAATTGGTTCCGATAGGAGAAATTATTCCACAATTCTTCGTAACTGCGGGAAAATTCGCAAAAACATGCCGGGCGAATCGGAGGACCATGATGTCCGGAGAACATCTTCTCCAGGAGAGCCTTGCCATGTCGCTGTTCACCGATCATCCCGCTTCCGTCGGCGAGACCTATCTCGAGCATATGGGTGCCGCCAGTTCCTTCGGCAGCCGCATGGTCCTGGCCGGTTTGGCCTGTATGCTGCATGGCTTGCTGCCCTTCCTGTTCACGAAAACCGGAAGCCAGACCATCGAACTGCTGTATCAGCGCATGGTCGTCCGGCGCCGTCAGTCGCCTGCGACTGCGCCGGCCAAGAATGTGGGCCTCGCTGGCAGCGCGGCCGCCTGATCTTTCCGAGGGGCTTGCCAAGCCCCCGGCACCGTCAATTCAAAATCCGGACTTGGACCTACGCTTTCACCGGGCCCTGAAATGGCTCGTTGCGGTGCAGTCCTGCCGTCGATTAGGTGGGAACGCTTTAGCATATTGATCGTTAGTCTCATGGCCGCTGCTTGACGGCCGAGAGAGGTTGCCGGCGGGCGGCCGAAGAAATCCGCAGGATTTCAAACTTGGTTCGGACTTTTTCTCAGATGGCAGTAAGGAGTATTTGGGCATGAATTCGAGGACGGCGCTTTTCACGGCGGTTTTCTTTGCCGGTTCATTGGCCCTGGCTCTGGCGGTGTTGTCCGCGCGGCCGGTGGTGAATGACGCGCTGGCGGCCTGTTCGCCAACCGACAAGATCAACGCCACGACCGCCGATGACGCCAGAATGGCGATGGAAAAGGCGGGCTATACGCAGATCAAGATTCTGGCCAAGGGCTGCGACAATGCCTGGCATGGCACAGCGATGCTGAACGGACAGCCGGTCTTCGTGGTATGGAATCGCGAAGGCCAGGTGCTGACCGAAGGCGACTAGCATCTGGCGTAGCACGTCGCTTGGCCGCCGGCCTCGATTAACCAGCGTGAAGGGTCCGGGCGCTAGCCTCGGACAGTTTTGCCGCGTGCTTTTTTCACCCGAAAAGGAGACCAAAACATGTCGCTCACCGCGAAATCCGTTGCCGCCGGAGCCATTCTGGTCCTGGCGCTTTCGGCTGCCGGCACCGCCCAGGCCAATGGGATGAAGGCAGGCTTCCTGAAATGCAACGTTGCCGGCAATGTGAGTTTCATCTTCGGTTCGTCGCGTGACATCGACTGCATCTACGACGCCGGCAGCAACCATCCCATCGATCACTACAAGGGCACGATCAAGAAATACGGCGTCGATATCGGCTATCAGCAGAACGGTGTGATCGTCTGGGGCGTGGTGGCGCCTGCTGAATATGTCGGTCCGGGCTCGCTCGCCGGCGATTACGGCGGCGTCTCGGCGGCAGTGGCTGTTGGTCTCGGCGTCGGTGCCAATGCGCTGGTCGGTGGCTCGAACAACACGGTGGCTCTGCAGCCTCTCAGCGTCGAAGGCATGCAAGGCCTGAACATCGCCGCTGGCATCGGCGTACTGACGCTGGCAGCGGCTCCCTAAAAGAGAGACGTTTCGAAAAAAGCGCGGCCGGCAGATCAGCCGGCTGCGCTTTCATGTCACGCCAGCCAGCTCGCGATCATGGCGAGAGCCGCGATCGTCATGACGATTGTCGCGATCCAGCCGAGCCAGCGCAGCGCCGGCGGCAAGGTGAAGCGACCCATTGTGTCCTTGCGCGCGGCTACCAGCATCATGATCCCCATGATCGGAACGGCGGCCATACCGTTGATGACCGCGCTCCAGAACAGCGCTTTGATCGGATCGATCGGCAGGTCGTTCATCGCCACGCCCAGTGCGGTGGCGATGGCGATCGTCACGTAGAAAGCGCGCGCCTGATACCAGCGGCGCGCAAGTCCGACCGGCCAATGCAAAGCCTCGCCCAGCGCGTAAGCCGCCGATCCCGCCAGCACCGGCAGCGCCAGCAGGCCTGTGCCGATGATGCCCGCGGAGAAGACGATGAAGGCGAAATCGCCTGCCAGCGGCTTCAACGCCTCGGCCGCCTGGGCCGATGTCTGAATATTGGTGATGCCGTGCAGGTTCAGGGTCGCTGCCGTCGTCACCACGATGGACAGCGCGACCACGTTCGACACGCCCATGCCGATATATGTATCGATCTCGATGCGCCGGATTTCTTCCGGCGCCTGTTCAGGTACTTTCCTCAAGGGCTCCGCACCGGGCCGTTCCTGCTGGTCCTCGACCTCGGTCTCCGCCTGCCAGAAAAAAAGATAGGGGCTGATGGTGGTGCCGAAGACCGCGACCACGGTCACCAGGTAGTCGCTGCTCCAGTCGATATGCGGGACGAAGGCGTAGAAGGCGACCCGGTCCCAGGGCACATGAACGACGAAGGCGGTGGCGGCATAGGCGAGCAGCGACAGACTCATCCACTTCAGCACCGCGACATAGCGCGAATAGCGCATGAAGATCTCGAGAAGGACGGAGATTGCGCCAAAGGCCGCGATGTAGAGGAAAGTGGGTCCGCCGATAAGAAGTTTGACGCCCGCACCCATCGCACCGATATCAGCGCCGAGATTGATGGTGTTTGCCGTCAGCACCAGCCCGACCAGCAGATAGAGCAGCCAGCGCGGATAGTAGAGGCGGATATTGCCGGCAATGCCCAGACCGGTGACACGGCCGATGCGGGCGCTGATCTCCTGGATCGCCGCCATCAGTGGAAAAGTGATCAGCAGGGTCCAGCTGAGCCGATAGCCAAACTGGGCGCCGGCCTGGGAATAGGTTGCAATCCCGCTCGGATCGTCATCGGAAGCGCCGGTGATCAGGCCGGGTCCGAGGATCCGCAGGATCGGGACCCGCCCCCCCGCAGGGATGTTCTTTTCACTCTCGCTCGTCATGCCCCCGCTTTCATTGGACACCGATCAAATGCGCTAACCGGCAAAATGGTTTCCGGTGCCGAACTCACCGGAAATCGTTTCCGGGTGCTTTTGACGGAAGCGCAAACGCGCGGCTAAGCTGGACCACCAATTGTGAGCGCTGCCCGCCAAAGGAGTGCCCCCAATGCCCCTCGACCTTGGATCATTGCCCCTGACGACAGCTCAGAGCGCCAGCAAGGCTGCGCTGAACGCGGCCGCCCGGGAATATCTCGGCTGGTTTGGCGACCCCGTCGCAACTTTGTCGGGGGCCGCCGACAAGGATGAAGGCTTTGCCTTCGCCCATGTGCTGAACGGCGTACTGCGGCTGCTTTCCGGCGAGACCGATAACGCCAGCCCTGGCCTCGTGCAGTGCCGCGCCGCTATCGACAAGGCGAAGTCGACCATGACCGGCTGGGAGCGCGCGCATGTCGCCGCTTTCGAAGCCTGGCATGGCGGCGATATCCGTGGGGCCACGGCGCTCTGGGAAGAAATCCTGCTGCACCAGCCCCACGATATCTGGGCGCTGCGCTTCGCTCACGACACCTATTTCTATCTCGGCGATGCGGCTAATCTGCGCGATTCACCGGCGCGCGTTCTGCCCGCCTGGCCATTGTCGGACGAGCTGCATGGCTTCATCGACAGCATGCATGCCTTCGGGCTCGAGGAATGCGGCGACTATCGCGCGGCGGAAAAGACGGGCCGTCGGGCGGTCGAGGCCAATCCTGCCGATACATGGGGGATCCATGCCATGGCCCATGTGCTGGAGATGGAAGGCCGTCAGGACGAGGGCATTGCCTTCCTGCGCGAACTCGAACCGCATTGGACCAAGGCACCGGCCCTGGCCGTGCATCAATGGTGGCATCTGGCGCTTTTTCTCATCGAGCGCGGCCGACTGGACGAGGTTCTCGATATCTACGATCGCCATGTGCGGAGCACGCCTTCGGCGGCACTCCTCGATCTGGTGGATGCGGCGGCGCTGCTCTGGCGCCTGCAGCTCGCCGGCGTCGATGTCGGCGAGCGCTGGCAAGGTGTGCGCGAACACTGGTACGCCCGCCTCGATGCGCAGGTCCTCGTCTTCAACGATGCGCATATCGCCATGGTCGCGGGCGGCCTAAAGGACAAGGCAACCCTGTTGCGTCTCGATCGCTCCATCGTCCGCTACGTCGCGGAGCGCAAGGGCACCAATCGCGATATCACCGCCACCGTCGGCCATGCGGTCGTGCGCGCACTCGCAGCCTTCGCCCAGGGCGATTACGCCGAAACCATCGATCAGCTTCTCCCGGTGCGCTACGAGATCTGGCGCATCGGGGGCAGCCACGCCCAGCGCGATCTGTTCACCCAGACGCTGATTGCCGCATGTCTCGGCGCCCGGCGCTGGCCGCTCGCTCGCGCGCTGCTGGCTGAACGCGTCGCGCTGAGACCCCACAGCGCGACGAGCTGGCGCCAATACACGGATGTTCTCGGGAACCTGGGCGATGGGCCGGGGGCTGACGCGGCTCGCCGCGAGGCAACCCGTCTGTCGGTCTGAAGCGAGGCGGTATCGCCCGGCAGCCTTCCGGCTGTACCATCGCTGCTTTAGTTTTCCGAGTACTGCTTCCCGTGCGCTCATATTTCCTCACCGTCAAACG
>CAZQLF010000083.1:0-8746 GCA_964594035.1 uncultured Rhodospirillaceae bacterium
TGCACCGCGTGGAGGCAGCCTGCCTTCCCACCAACAAGGCGAGCCGCGCGCTGCTGGCCAAGCTTGGTTTCCGCGAAGAGGGCTATGCCGTGCGCTATCTCAAGATCAACGGCACCTGGCAGGACCACGTCCTGCACTCGCTCCTGGCCGAGGATTTCAAAGCGCAGGGGTAACAGAAGGGGTCCTGTGCCCTGCGCAAGAGAGCTACGCGTGGCCGGCTTCGCCCGACAGATGCTCCGAACGCACGCCGAGCTTGCCGATGGCGCGCTCCCACTTGTCGTCGAGCTGGGGATCGAACAGCAACGCATCATCGGCGGGCGCGGAGAGCCAGCCATTGGCCTGGATCTCCATGTCGAGCTGTCCGGGCCCCCAGCCGGCATAACCCAGCGCCAGCAGGCTCTGCTTTGGCCCGCCGCCACTGGCGATGGTGCGCAGGATGTCGAGGCTGGCGGTGAGACCGACGCGGTTGCCGATCATCATCGTGCCATCGTCATGGTAATCCGGCGAATGCAGGACAAAGCCCCGGCCCATGTCGACAGGGCCGCCGAAATGGACACGGATATCGCGGCCAGCCTCACTGCGGGGTATGCCGAGCTGGGCCAGAAGATCGGGAAAGGTGAGGGAGCCAACGAGCCGGTTCACCACCAGGCCCATGGCGCCCTCGGCGTTGTGCGCGCAGATGAAAATAACGCTGCCGGTAAACCGCGGATCGCGCATGGTGGGCATGGCGACCAAAAGCTGGCCAAGCAGATAACCGTCTGTATCAGCGTCAGCCATGGGATCCACGTCAGCCATGGTTTTGACCTAGGTGCAAAACCGCCCCCGACAAGGTGATGTTACACGGATTCGTTATATTCTGCGGCGGTTTTGTGAGGGTGCGGGCGAATCCGCGGCACTATAATCACGCCAAATGAGGCTCAATTTCACCACAATCGTGCTGACCCTTTTGCTGGCCTTGGCCACTGCTGGCCAGGCGCGGGCCGATTCGGCGCCCGCCCCTTCGGTCTTGGCCAATCCAGCGTCAGAGTGGGCCACCACGGAACAGACGAAGGTGAGGCTCGTCTCGGCCACCACATCCAGCGGCGGTGCTGCCGTTCCGCTCGGGCTGCAATTCGTGCTGGCGCCTGGCTGGAAGACCTATTGGCGTTCGCCCGGCGATGCAGGCTTTCCCGTCAGCGTCGACTGGTCGGGTTCGACCAACCTCGCCGCAGCGGAGCTTTCCTGGCCGGTGCCCCATCGCTTCACCCTCTTCGGCCTCGATACCTTCGGCTATGAGGACGAAGTCGTCCTACCTATTGCCGCCAAGCCGGCCGATCCTGCCAAGCCGCTCGGCCTTCGCGCCTCGGTCAAATATCTCGTCTGCGAAAAAGTCTGCATTCCCTATTCAGCGAAGCTTGCTCTCGATCTGCCGGCTGGTGCCGCGGGCCCGACGGACTACACGCAGCTCATCGATCGCTACGCGAGCCGCGTGCCAGGCGATGGATCGGCCCACGGTCTGCGCCTGGTCTCGGCGGAAGCGCTGGGCGACGACGCGCATCCGCGGTTGAGCGTGGGAATCGAATCCGCTTTGCCGCTCGACCATCCCGATCTGATCGTCGAAGGCCCAGACGGACTCTATTTCCCGGCGCCGAAGGTGACGCTGGACGCGGCTAGAACGCATGCGACGCTTGTCGTGGATGTGAACCGCAAGCCCAAGGCGCCGGCGCTTGCCGGCACACCGATCGTGCTCACCGTCGTCGATGGCGAGCGCGGCCTGGAGGCAAAGGTTCTGCCAGCCGCGGCCGGCAGCAACTCGCTCTGGCCGGCGCTGCTCGCCGCACTGCTCGGTGGGCTGATCCTCAACCTCATGCCCTGCGTGCTGCCGGTGCTTTCCCTCAAGCTGCTCGCGTTCGTCGGCCATGGTGGCGCTTCCAGACAGCGTGTACGGCTGAGTTTCCTTGCCAGCACCGCTGGCGTGCTGATGAGCTTCATCATCCTCGCCAGTGCGATTGCGGGCTTGCGCGCGGCGGGAGTCGCCGTGGGCTGGGGCCTGCAATTCCAGCAGCCACATTTCCTGGCGGGCATGGCCCTGCTGGTGACGCTGCTCGCAGGCAATCTCTGGGGCTGGTTCGAATTGCCGCTGCCGGGATTTGCCAGCCGCCTGTCGGAGGCTGCCGACCGTCGGCATGGTCTCATCGGCGATTTCCTGACCGGCGGACTTGCGACATTGCTCGCGACACCCTGCACGGCGCCGTTCCTCACCACGGCAATCGGCTTCGCGCTCGCCGGCGGCACGGCGCAGATCTTCGTGATCTTCCTCGCGCTCGGGCTGGGGTTGGCGGCACCCTATCTGCTGGTGGCCGCCTGGCCGGGTCTGGCCACGCACCTGCCGCGCCCGGGCGCGTGGATGCTGGTGCTGAAGCGCATTCTCGGGCTCGCAATGGGCGCAACCGCGATCTGGCTGCTTTATGTACTGGCCGCACAAGCGGGACGGACGGCAAGCATCATCAGTGCGGTTGCTCTCGTCGCGGTGATCATTCTGCTGGCCTGGCGCCATTTGCGGCCGCGCCTGCGCCGCAGCGGGCTGGTCGCAGCCAGTATTGCTGCATTGCTGTCGCCGGCGGTACTGGCGAGCACGCCGGCAGCGCCGTTGAGCACCAACACGGCATGGCAGACCTTCAGCGAAGCATCGCTCGCCCAGCTTGTCGGCCAGGGCAAGGTCGTGCTGGTGGACGTCACCGCCGACTGGTGCATCAACTGCCAGGTGAACAAGGCCCTCGTGCTGGATCGTGGCTGGACAGCAGAGCAGCTCGCCAGCGGCAAGATCGTCGGGCTCAAGGCCGACTGGACGCGCCCCGACCCCGCGATCGCGCAATATCTGGCGAGCTTCGGGCGCTACGGCATTCCCTTCAACGCTGTCTATGGACCGAAGGCACAACAGGGGTTGCCGCTGCCTCCGGTCCTGAGCGAGGAGGCGCTGCGCGAGGCCGTTGCCCAAGCTGGCGGAGGGTGAAAAGCCCCGCGTCGAGTGTGACAAATCCGCTTGGGTGCTGTTCGATTTTCCGCGATTGACCGGCGGGCGTTGAACCGCTACAGGGCTTGCCTATCTAATCGGCAAGCCATTCCGCTTTATGTCTTTCAGCCAGGAGAGGATGAGGATCATGACGATCAAAGTCGGGGACAAGATTCCGTCGGCCAAGCTTCAGCACAAGACCAAGGACGGCGTGCAGACCATCACCACGGACGAGCTGTTCAAGGGCAAGAAGGTGGTGCTGTTCGCACTACCCGGCGCCTTCACGCCGACCTGTTCGGCCAAGCATCTGCCAGGCTTCGTGAACAACCACGGTGAACTGAAGGGCAAGGGCGTCGACACGGTGGCCTGTCTTTCGGTCAACGACGCCTTCGTCATGTCGGCCTGGGGCAAGGACCAGAAGGTCGGCGACAAGGTGATGATGCTTGCCGACGGCAATGGCGATTTCACCAAGGCGGTCGGCTTGACCATGGATGGCACCGGCTATGGCATGGGCCTGCGCTCGCAGCGCTACGCCATGGTGGTGGATAATGGCGTGGTCAAGAAGCTGCAGGTCGAAGCGCCCGGCGCCTTCGAAGTCTCCAGCGCCGAAGCAGTGCTGAAGGCTCTCTAAGCCACAACATTCGCTCTAACGAAAAACGCCCCGGTGGGTCTTACCGGGGCGTTTTGCTTTTTGGGTCGTTGCGAGCCGTCAGTGTAGCTTGCGGTCCAGCTCGGCGATCGACTGGTCGATCAGGCTTCCTGCGCGGGGCCCGGCCATCTGCTGTTCGAGAATGCGCTGCGCGGCGGCCACCGCGAGATCGACGGCCTGGCTCTTGACGTCTGCGACCGCCTGGGCCTCGGCCTGGGCGATCTTGTCGAGCGCCATGCGCTCGCGCCGGCCCAGAGCAGCGGTCAGATTGGCGGCTGCCTCCTTGCGGAACAGCTCGGCCTCCTCGCGGGCGTGCTGCAGGATCTCACCGGCTTCGCGGGCGGCCTCGGCCTGCTTCTTCTTGTATTCGGCCAGCAGCGCCTCGGCCTCGCTGCGCAAGCGCCTGGCCTCATCCAGATCGCGGCGGATCTTGGCTCCGCGATCATCGAGCCCCTTGTTCACCATCCGCACGATGGCGCGGCCAGCCACGACCAGGAAGGCAACGAAGGAAACGGCAATCCAGGTTTCGGGATCGTGCAGGAATTCCATCACCGGCTCTCCCGCTCGACGGCGGCAACCGCAGCGGCAACGTCGCCCGCTGCGGGCTCGGCACCCGCAAGGCGGGTCACGAGCTGGCGGGCAACGTCGCTCGCCATGCCGCGGACATCGCCCATGGCGGTCTTCATGGCCGCCGCGATGGAGGCTTCCGCCGCCTTGGTGCGAGCATTCACCTCCTGGGTGAAAGCTGCCTCCCGCTTGGTCGCTTCGGTCGCCATGTCGGCAGCGACCCGCTTCATCTCGGCCTGAGCCTGGCCACGCGCATCGGCTATTGCCTTCTGATAGGCAGCGAGGCTCGCATCCGCATCGGCCTTCAGCTTCTCCGCCGCCGCGAGATCGCCCTGCAGCCTTTTCTCACGCTCGCCCAACGTGCGGGCGATGCCGGGCAACGCCAACCGCGCGAGAATGAAATACAACGCGACGAAGGTGATGGTGAGCCATACCACCTGCGGCGCGTAGTCGGCGAAGACGAGCTGCGGCATCTGAGATTAGAACGCGAACAGCAGCAGCAGCGCGACGACGAGGGCGTAGAGCGCCACCGCCTCGGTCAGCGCGAAGCCCAGCAGCAGGTTGCCGAACAGCTTGGGAGCGGCCGCCGGGTTGCGCAGCGCGCCCTGGAGATAGCTGCCGAAGATGTTGCCGATACCGATGCCCACGCCCGAGAGCGCGATGGTGGCGAGGCCGGCGCCGATCAGCTTGGCGGCATGTGCGTCCATGGTGTCAGATCCTTCCGAAGATAAAGATGAAGCTCAGTGGTGCAGGTTGATGGCGTCGTTGAGATAGATGCAGGTCAAAATCGCAAACACATAGGCCTGCAGGATGGCGATGACGAGTTCGAGCGCGGTCAGCGCAACGATGAAGGCGAGCGGCAGCCAGCCGAGAAAGATGCCGAGGCCCACGACGAAGCCGGCGAATACTTTCAGCATTGTATGGCCCGCCATCATATTGGCGAACAACCGTACCGACAGGCTGATGGGCCGGGTCAGGTAGCTCAGTACCTCGATGATCACGATCAGCGGCAGCAGGAAGATGGGCACGCCGGACGGCACGAACAGGCTGAGGAAATGTCGGCCATGGCGAACGATGCCGATGATCGTCACGCCGATGAAGACGACGGCCGCCATCACGAAAGTGACGATGATGTGGCTGGTGACGGTGAAGGTGAAGGGGACAAGCCCGATCAGGTTGCAGAACAGGATGAACATGAAGAGCGTGAAGACGAAGGGGAAATAGCGCATCCCTTCGGTGCCCACGTTCTCGCGCACCATCTTGGCGACGAATTCATAGGAAAGCTCGACCATCGATTGCCACCGGCCGGGCACAAGCGCGTGCTGGCGCATGCCGAGCGTCATGAAGGCAGTGATCAGGACGATCGCAACCAGCATAAAGACGGCGGAATTGGTGATCGACACGTCGATCCCGCCGATGTGGAATTCGACCAGGCGCTTGATGGCGAATTGTTCGAGAGGACTTTCGGTGGCCACTTCGTTTTTTCCTAACCGCCGCGGTTCAGTTCCTTGGCCGCCCGAAACACGTTGAGCATGCCGGCGCCCGCGCCCAGGAAAAAGAAGACTATGAGGAACAGCGGCGTGGTCCCGAACCAGTGGTCCAGCAGCCAGCCGATCCCCCCACCGACCAGCAAAGCCGCCAACAGCTCGACGCCGATCCGAAACGCGAAACCGAAGGCCGACCCGGTCGGCGACGTCGCGTCGGGGGTCGTCTTCTCTTCGCCGGGCGCACGCTCGCGTAACCGGCGCAAGCGCTCGTCGAAATCGTTCGACCGGTTTGGAGGTTCCCCCTCGCTCATCGGTCGCCCATCTGTGGCGGCCCCGCGGCGGGCAGCATCCCGGAACCGCAAAGCGGGCGCACCATAAGGGCTGCCCCGGGGCCTGTCAAGCACACCCCGGTGACAGTTAAGCTATTGAAATACGGCCAGGAATTCACGCCGTCGCCCGCAGGCCATCGGCCTGCTGGAGATCGACGGAAACGAGCTGGGAAACGCCCCGTTCGGCCATGGTGACGCCGTAGAGACGGTCCATGCGCACCATAGTCATGCGGTGGTGGGTGATGACCAGAAAACGGGTCGAGGTGGTGTGAGCCATCTCCTCGATCAGGGTGCAGAAGCGATCGACATTGGCGTCGTCCAACGGGGCGTCCACCTCGTCCAGCACACAGATCGGCGCCGGGTTGGCGAGGAATACGGCAAAGAGCAGGGCGAGCGCGGTCAGGGCCTGCTCGCCGCCCGAAAGCAGCGACATGAGCTGTAGGCGCTTGCCCGGAGGCTGCGCCATGATCTCGAGGCCCGCTTCCAGTGGATCTTCATGTTCGGTCAGGCTCAAATGCGCGCGGCCGCCGCCGAAGAGCCGCGTGAACAGCTCGGCAAAGTTCTTGTTCACCACCTCGAAGGCGGCGAGCAGCCGCTCGCGGCCCTCGCGATTAAGGCTGGATATCCCCTGGCGCAGCCGCGCAATCGCATTGACCAGGTCGGAACGCTCATTCTGCAGGCCGGAAAGCTGGGTCTCGAGCTCGGCTGCTTCCGTCTCGGCGCGCAGGTTGACCGGGCCGATATTCTCGCGCTCGCGGATCAGGCGCTGGATGCGGGTTTCGATCTGCTCGCGCTGGGGCAGTTCTTCGCCGGGATCGAGCTCGGCGATCGCCAACGCCTCCTCCGGCGCGCATTCGAGATGCTCGCGCACCCGCTCGATGAGAAGCTGGTTGGCTTCGGCAGCCTGCGCCACCACGCCTTCAGCCCGCACGCGATTTTCGCGCGCCGCGGCGAGTTCGGCTTCGGCCGCCTTCAGCGCGCGATCGGCATTGGCCAGCTCGGTCTCGGCTTCCGCCAGCCGGTCGGCGGCGCCACGGCGCGCGGCACTCGCGCTTTCGATCAGCCCGGCCAGAGCTTCGCGCTGTTTGGCGATCTCCGCCGGGCGGCGCCTCAAATGTTCGATCTCCTGTTCCACCGCGTGGCGGCGTTCGGCCAGAGCGGCCAGCTGGCGCTGTGCTGCCTCGGCGCGGCTGGCCCAGAGCGCACGCTCCTCGGCGATGGCCTGGCGGCGCAGCGCGCGTCCACGTTTCTCGCGGCGCAGCTGGTCATCGGCAGCGCGGCACTCGATGAGGTGGCTGCGCTTCTCGGCGAGCTCCGTCTTCAATTCGTTCTGGCGAATGCGGGCGAGACCGAGATCGGGCAGGCTCGCCCGCTCGCTCGCCGCATGACCATGCGCATGCTCGCTTTCGCTGAAGCTTGTCTCGGTGGTCGAGGCCGCTTCGATCAGCGCCGCCAGCCGGCCATCGAGCTGGGCTGACTTGGCTTGCGCTTCCGCCAGCGCCTGCCGGGCGCGATCGACTTCCTGATAAGCACCGCTCAAGGCGAGACGTGCTGCTTCGTCGCGGGACGCCGCGGCGCGCTCCTGTTCGCGCGCCTGGCTGAACTTTTCCTCGGCGCTCTTCAGTTGGTCTTCTGCGTTTGCCAACTCGGTTGCCAGCACCGCCTGGCGATTGCGCTGGGCAAGACGCACGGCTGCCGCTGTCGGCGCGCCCGCCGCGATGGTGAATCCATCCCAGCGCCAGAGCGCGCCCTCGCGGCTGACCAGCCGCTGGCCCTGGGCCAATTTTCCCGCCAGCGCGCGCCCCGCGGCTTCATCGGCGACCACGCCGATCTGGGAGAGGCGGCGGGCAAGAAGGGTAGGCGCCTTTACATGGGACGACAGCGGCTCAGCCCCGGCCGGCAAAGCCGGTCCGCCAGCGCCACCCAGCTCGCGCCAATGACGCGGCGCTCCTTCATCCGAAGCCGCCGTCAAATCGTCGCCAAGGGCGGCACCCAGCGCAGTCTCGTAACCGGGCGAAACCGTGACGCGGTCGATGACAGGCGGCCAGAGATCGGCATCGTGATCGGCCGTCAGGGCCGCGAGTGCGGCGGCTTCGGCGGCGAGCTTGTCGCGGGCGGCGCGCGCTGCTTCCATCGGTTCGCGGGCCGTGGCCATGCTGCTTGCCGCGTTGCTGCGGGCGGAGGCTGCAGCACCGGCTTCGGTTTCGGCGATGGCGCGGGCAGCGTCGCTGTCGTTCAACTGGCGCTCGGCGGCCTGGCGCTCGGCATTGTCGCGCAGGGCAGCCTCGATGGGCGTACGCTCGCCGGCGATCTCCTCGCGGCGCTGGCGCAGCCGCGCGATCCGCTGGGCGAGTTCATCGATACGGCGAATCAGTTCCGCCTCGCGCGCCTCGCCGGCGGCAATCGCCTGGGACACATTCAATAGCTCGGCTTCGCTGTCGGCGACCGCACCTTCCGCGGTGCTGAGGGCGCGAGCGGCATCGTCGGCCCGCGCCGCGGCTTCGCCCTCGGCGGCGTCGATCGTGCCTTCTTCTTCCACCAGCCGCGCACCGGCCGCCTCGGCATCCTTGGCCAGCGTCTGCTCGCGGGCCACATCGTCCCCGATCTGGCCCTGCCGGCGTTCGGCCTCGCTCGTGGCCGCGATGACGCGTCTTTCCTCGTCGTCGAGGCCGGCCCGCGCAATCGTCAGGCGCTGCAGCTCGGCGGCAGCCGACGCTTCATC
>CAZQLF010000084.1:0-8626 GCA_964594035.1 uncultured Rhodospirillaceae bacterium
GCTCCGCCTCGTCAATGGCCAGCATGCGAGGCCCTCGCTGCCCAAGGAGCGGCAACGGGCGTAACCGATGCCGCGGCCGCGGCCGCGGACTCACCAGCCACGGCACCCTGATGGCCGAGGCGGTAGCGCTCCTGGAACAGCTCGAGATTGACCAGCGTCCAGAGAAGTTTCTCGTGATTCTGCCGCCCGCTTTCATGCTCGACGAGAAGCCGCTCGATCTGGGTACGGTCACAGATCTCCCGCGAGATGGAACGGGGCGAATCGATATGATCGCGTATGAAGCTGCGCATCGGGCCACGGAACCACTCGTTGACGGGGACGCGAAAACCGACCTTCGGGCGGCGCAGAATTTCGCGGGGCAGGATGTCCTTCATTGCGGCTCGCAAAATGTATTTTTGCGTGAAGCCGCGGATGCGCCATTTATCGGGCAACCGCGCCATGAGAAGGGCCAACTCCGTATCCATGAACGGCATGCGCGCCTCGATGGAAACGGCCATGCTGATGCGGTCACCCCGCTCGAGCAGATTATCGGGCAAATGTGACGTTTGATCGAAATACAGCATCCGCTCCAACTCGCTGCGGCCGCCATCGGCGGCAAAGGGAAAAGGATCAACCGCCCGGCGCGGAACGGAACGGCTCAGCAGGCGGTCGCGTTCGGCGAAGGAAAGCGCGCCAAGCCAGCGCGGCATGCGCTCCTCGCGGTCGCGCAGACCGATGGTCGCCGCCATGATCTTGATCCGGCGGAAGCCATAGGGCAGGAGGCGCAGCGGCGGCTTGATCAGGCGCTCATGCACCCTCTCCGAGATCAGGCGATGGTAGAGCGGCGTGAACCGCTCGGCGGAATGCTTGGGATATCCCGCCAGCAGCTCGTCGGAGCCCTCGCCCGTCAGCACCATTTTCACGCTGCGCGCCGCGGCGCGGGAGATCAGATAAAGCGGAATGTTCGATGGATCGGCAACCGGCGCATCGCCGTGCTCGATGAGCGTCGGCAAATGCTGCATCAGATCGGCGGCGGAAACGACGACCTCGACATGCCTGGTGCCGAACCGGCGCGCCACCAGGCGCGCGTAGCGCAGCTCCGAATACTGCTCCTCATGGAAACCGACGGAGAAGGTGTTGATGGGCTGCGAGGAATGCCGCGTCATCAACGCGACGACGCTTGAACTGTCGACGCCGCCCGACAGGAAGGCACCGAAGGGCACGTCGCTGATCATCCGCAGCCGCACCGACTCGTCGAGCTTTTCGAAGAATGCGACGGCAGGATCGTCGATCGCCGGCAACGCTTCCGGTGCGCTGCCGTAAGGCGGGACATAGAAGCGCGTTTCGCGCAGGCGTCCCCCTTCCCACAACGCATAACTGCCGGGCATCAGCTTGCGCACCCCGGCGAACAACGTGTGGGGCGCCGGCACGTAGCGATAGACGAGATAGTCGGCAACCGACGCGCGATCGAGCTCCGGCCTGGGGGCGCCAAAGGCGAGCAACGCCTTCACCTCCGAACCGAAGACGAGACCCGCCGGCACTTCGCGCAGATAAAGCGGCTTCTTGCCAAAATGATCACGCGCCAGCATCAGCCGGTTGCGCGGCTTGTCCCATAGCGCAAATGCGAACATGCCGCGCAGCCGCGTGACGCATTCCGGACCCCAGACGATGTAGGCGTTCAGCAGCACTTCGGTATCGGACTGCGTGCGGAAGACCTGCCCGCGCTGCTCGAGCTCGTGGCGCAGTTCGCGATAGTTATAGATCTCGCCGTTGTAGATCAGCGTGACGCCGCTACCGTGGTGAGTCATCGGCTGATCGCCCGTCTTCAGGTCGATGATGGCGAGGCGCAGATGCGCGAAGCCGATCGTGTAACGGGAATCCTCCGTGGTGAATTGCGCGAAACCTTCGCCGTCGGGACCGCGGTGGCGGATGACGTCCGCCATGGCACGCAGTTGCTGCGCTCCATCACGGCCCGCGCCAAGAATAGCGAAGCCCGCTATGCCGCACATTGCAGCCTCCGCACGCGACACGGCGCTGGGGCACTCGCGGCTGACGCTGTCGGATGTCGCTGCGCCATTTTTCTCACTGTTCGCGGCTGTCGCGTAACGCGACATTAATCAGTGTCGACATTAATAAAGCGCGTATGGGCATGGCCGTCTCTGCTGCAGAATCCGCCGATAACAACAGCTCAAACGGCGTTATGGGCCACTCAGAAGTTATCAGGCTTTGTGGCAATTTTCGGGTGCGTTTGGTGCGATCCGCGCGACTGCGGCGATAGCAATGTCCGACATCACAGCGGCCGGCCGCGTCCTCATTGTCGTGCAGAATCTTCCGGTGCCCTTCGATCGGCGCGTCTGGCTGGAAGCGACCACGCTGACGAAGGCGGGTTATCGCGTCTCCGTGATCTGCCCCAAGGCGAAGGGCTTTAACGCGGCGCACGAAATTCTCGAAGACGTGGAGATCTTCCGCTATTCCCTGCCCATCGACGCCGGCAGCAAACTTGGATTCGTCGCGGAGTTTGGCTGGTGCTTTATCGCCACCGCGCTGCTGTCGCTGCGGGTTGCGCTCTTCGGCCGCGGATTCGACGTGCTTCATGCCTGCAATCCGCCGGAGACATACTGGGTGCTCGGCCGCTTCTGGCGCCTGTTCGGCGTCGTCTTCCTGTTTGATCATCACGACCTTTCGCCGGAAATGTATGAGGCAAAATTCGGCGACGGCGCCGCCAGCAGCGGTGGTGCGGTGTTGAAGACGCTGCTCTGGCTGGAACGCCAGACGCTGAAGCATGCGCAAGTGGTGATCACGACCAACCAGAGTCACAAAACCGTCGCCATCGAGCGTGGCGGCGTGAATGGCGACGACATCTACGTCGTGCGATCCGGCCCGCAGCTTTCGCGCTTCACGCGCTATCCGTCCGATCCGGCCTGGCGCAAGGGCAAGAAGCATCTGCTGGTGTATCTGGGCGAAATCTGCAAACAGGACGGCGTCGATCATCTGATCCGCGCGATCAAACGGCTGGTGGAGGAACGCGGCTTTGACGATTTCCACTGTGTGCTGGTGGGCGGCGGGCCGCATCAGCCGGCGATCAAGGCCTATGCGGCGGAGCTGGGTGTCGATGAGTGGACGACTTTTACCGGCCGTATCAGCGACGACATGCTCTGCCGCGTGTTGTCGTCGGCGGATATCGCGGTCGACCCCGATCCGAAGAATCCGTGGACCGACAAGAGCACGATGAACAAGATCGTCGAATACATGTATTTCGGCCTGCCCATCGTCTGCTACGCGCTGACCGAGGCGCGAGTCTCCGCTGCCGACGCCGCCCTTTACGTGGAGGCCAACAACGAAGATGCGCTGGCCGGCGGTATCGTTGCACTCGCTGGCGATGAAGAGGCGCGGCGGCGCATGGGTGAGTTCGGCATGGATCGGGTCGCCAACGCGCTGGCCTGGGATTATTCGGAACCACCGCTGCTCGCTGCCTATGACAAGGCCATGACGCTTGCCACCCTGCGTGCCGGCCAACAGCAGCCGGTACCCGCTCGACTACGCCCGCCACCCCGCTAATTCATGAAAATCGATATAGGATGGCGCCATCGCCATCCGGACTGAATACCAGGCCCAGAAGGATCCCCCCGAAAGGACCGTCATGAAAATCAGTGTCTTCGGAATCGGCTATGTCGGCACCGTGCTCGCGGGCTGTCTTGCAGAAGATGGCCACGAGATCATCGCCGTCGACATATCGGCGGAAAAGGTGCGGGCGATCAACGCAGGCGAAACCCCGATCAGCGAGCCGGGGGTGCCGACCCTGATTCAAAAAGCCGTGACGGAAAAGCGCCTGCGCGCCACCACCGAGGCCGAAGATGCGGTGCGGGCGAGCGAGCTCAGCTTCGTGTGCGTGGGTACGCCAAGCCGGCATAACGGCGATCTCGATCTGAGTTACGTGCTGCAGGTCTGTGAGGACATCGCTCGCGCCCTGCGTACCAAGGGCGCGCGCCACATGCTGATCATCCGCAGCACCGTGCTGCCCGGCGTGATGGAAGGCTCGGTCCTGCCCATGCTTCGCGACGTCTCGGGCAAGGAGCCGGGTGTCGATTTCGGCTTCGCCTATCACCCGGAGTTCCTGCGCGAAGGCTCCGCCGTCGATGATTTCCGCCGGCCGGCAACGGCCGTGATCGGCAAGCTGGACGAAGCGACGGCGAAAGTCCTGAGCGACCTCAACCGCGACAATGGGGCAGAAATCCACACCGTCGACCTGACCACGGCCGAGGCAGTGAAGTATGCCAACAACTGCTGGCATGCGCTGAAGGTCAGCTTTGCCAATGAGATCGGCGGCATCTGCAAGGCGTCAGGCATCGATGGCCGCACTGTCATGAAGGTGCTGTGTTCCGACCGCAAGCTCAATATCTCGCCCGCCTATCTGAAGCCGGGCTTTGCCTTCGGCGGCTCCTGCCTGCCCAAAGATCTGCGCGCGCTGCGCTATCACGCCAAACGCCATGACGCGCCCAGCCAGATTCTCGATGCGACACTGGCCGCCAACCAGCAGCAGATCGAGCGCGCCATCTCGACCATCAGCCGCAACGGGCGGCGGCGGGTGGCCATGCTGGGCCTGACCTTCAAGCCGAACACCGACGATCTGCGCGAGAGCCCGCTGGTCGAGCTGGCGGAACGGCTCATCGGCAAGGGATTCGAGTTACGAATTTTCGACCGCGATCTCGAAATCTCCCGTCTGGTGGGGAGCAATCGACGCTTTGCCATGCAGCATCTGCCGCATCTTTCCCGATTGCTGGTGAGCGAACTGGATCAGGCGATCCAGCTGAGCGACGTTATCGTCATCGGCACCGCTCATTCGGCATTTCGCGGCCTGCTGCCGCGCCTGAAACCGGATCACCACGTGGTTGATCTTGCCGGCCACGACGCCGAACTGCGCCAGCATGCCTGCTATGACGGTGCCTGCTGGTAGCCAGCGGCAGACTTAGCTTCCCGTGATGCTCAACACGCTGCGCAGCACCTGGTCGGGCGCCAATATCCCCTCGCCCACCAGGCTGGTCGAGGGCACACGCTGACCAAAGCAGGGCGCATACCAGCCCAGCATCGGATCCAGTGAGCCGCGCCAGGCCCGCCAGGCCAGCGAGGTAGGCAGGCTGAGGCGGCCGCGCTGCGGGCCCTGTTCGCTCAACCAGACGAGATCGGCCCCCTCGCCGGAGAGCGTGGCGCCGATAGCGGGCCCGAGATGGAAGGCAAGACGCACCGGCAAGGGCTCGCCGCTCTCCACGCGATCCTCGATCAACAGCCAGCGCTCGGCGCGATCCAGAACGACGCCGCGCCGATGCACCGGCTGGCCACCCTGGCGGGCATAGCCATGATGATGGGCGGTCCAGCGCGCAATGCGGCCGTCATCGAGACCGCTCACTTCCAGCAGCGTCGATTTGGGTGCGTTCAACCACAGGAACGGACCGCCCGAGCGTGCCTGGTCGCAGCCACCGATTTCCAGCGTGTTGTGGCCGAGGGTGGAGCGGAAATATCGCCGCGCCTCGACATCGGCCAGATAGCAATACGTGCCGGGATCGGCGAGCACGTCGACGCCGCCATGGCGTACCTCCACCGACAACGCATCGGCATGGGCGTGGCCGGCGATCGAAAGAAAGCCGTGCGGCCCGCTGTCGCAGCGGCACCACAGCTCGTCGGGCCTGGGCCCGAGGTCGCGCAGCAGAGTCAGGCCCGCCTCGGGGAAGTGATTGGGCCGGTGCGTCGGCCGGCCGGCGCCGACTTCGGTTGCGACCGGCATGCGCCGCCGTATGGCACCGAACAGATTGCTGCGAATGTCTTCGGCCACCGGTGGCCACCACGGTGCTGCGCCGACGATGGGCTTCACGGCCGCCAGCAGCGATGACGGCCGTTTGGCGCGGTCCGGCGGATCGATCAGCAGGCCAAAGGCATCGTCGCTGTCGCCTTGGCGCGGCGGGCGGAGGCGGCAATCGAGAACCGCAGCCCAGGCATCGGCCATGCGGGCGATGCAGTCCAGCAGCGGCTCCGGCGGCAGACGGCCCGCCACCATGTCCTCGACCGCCGCGACCATCAGCAACTCCATGACGAAGCCGTGATAGTCGCTGGCCTGCTCGCGATCGATGCCGTCGGCGAAGATCTGGCGCGGTGCTTCGGCGGCAAGCTCCGCCGCCGCAGTCTCGCGCCACTCGGCGCTCTCCTCGAACCAGGCGAACGCGCTGGCGCCGACGAACAGGCCCACCAGCTCGGCGATCAGATGATTGTTCGCCGATGAACCGTGGCTGCTGAGCCGGGCGAGGTATTGCTGGTGACGGTAAACCTGGTTGCGGAAGAGACGCGAGCGCTCGAAACAATCGGCCACGCCACCCCAGCCGCGCAGCAGGCGCCGCGTCCAGGCAAAGGTGATGAGGCGCAAGCCAACCTCGATGCCGCTGGTCCAATGCACGCCCGAAAGGAAGGGGTTGGCGGCGCTCCACGCCTGGATCTGCCGGCCAGCGAGCTGGGCAAAGCCCTCTCGCCCGGTCACGAACCACGCCGCCGCCAGAGCGGTTGCGTGCTGCAGGCGCGAGGGCTCAAGCAGGAACTTGTGGTTGCCGACCACCGCGGGATCGCGTGAATCAATGTCGAAGGCGTAGTCGCGCATGGGCGCCAGGCGCGCACTGTCGGGATCCACGAACCAGTCCTGGTCGCTCTGCGGCAGTGGTGCTTCGCGGCCGAACACCGGCAACCGGCCCGCCAGCAGCCGCTCGCCGAAACCTGTCAGCGCCTCACTGGCCCAGGGGCCCGCGAGCTCGCGCGCGGCAATATTCATTTCGTTGAAGTTCGGATTGAGCTGCTCGAGCCCCGTCACCGGCTTTCCTTTCAGCCGGCGCCACGAGGCCTTCACGGCCTGGTCGCGCAAACGCGATGCCAACTCGCGCGGACCCATGCGGCTCATCCGTCTGATGTGCCAGGGCAGCGCCATCGCCCGGCTCATCCGGCGAGTCCGCAGAAGCCGTGCCGTGCCCGCGAAACGTTCGGCGCGCGAAGGCAAAGCTGGAGGATCGAGGCGCGAAGCCAGGAGCGACTCTCGAGGGCGCTATCTGTGCTGCAAGCGAATCGATTCATGCCATTTCCCGTACGCAATTTTGACTATGCGGGGAAATGGCTAAAAAACGCTAACCTCGCCGCCATAAATCGTCTCTTAAAAGATGGGTCGCGCGCGAACACTACTGCGCACGAAACCGCCGGGATACAGCTGCTCAATTTTTGCCACATCGAACGCTCTTGCTCTCTGGCGCGGTTAACCAGACCTTTATGCGGCATCGATAGCGTTGCTCGCGGGACAATCGGGGCTTGCAGGAACCGTCCGTTTAGAAGGGCCATCCATGACGTTGATCAACCCGACACCCCAACGTGCGCGTCCCGGCACGGCGATCAAGCCGCTGCGCTCGCTCACCCGTCCGGCAAACACGCTGCTCGACCGCGACGACCTGCTGATGCTCTACAACGCCGTGTCGCCGCAGTTGGTGCAGGATCGACCGCCGATCCTGATCGTCACCAGCGCAGTCCATGGCGAGGGCGTAACCACGCTTACCCGCGAACTGGCTCAGGTGATTGCCGGTGAAATCGGCCAGGCCGTGCTGCTGATTTCCGCTTCGCCGGATGCCGAGGGGCCGAACGGGCTGGAAGAAGCCATCGACGGCGGCCTTCCTCTCGACCGTACCATCGAGCCCGATGCGAATGTCGCGCTGCTGTATCGCACGCGGCTCTGCACGCGCGGAAGCCATGCGAGCCTGCTGTTCAATCCCGCCGATCTCGATCGCGTGCTGGCCCAGGCGCTGCGCTTCACGCGCCTGATCCTGATCGACGCTCCGCCGGTGCTGGCCGACGTCACCGCGCTTGCTTTCGCGCGCCGGGCGGCCGGCATCATTCTCGTCGTCGAGGCCGAACGCACGCGCACAGCGCTGGTGGAACGAGCGCGCCGCTCCATCGAACGGGCCGAAGGGCGACTCTGCGGTGTGGTGTTGAACAAGCGCCGCCAGCGCATTCCGAAATCCATCGTCCGCCGGCTTTGATCACCCGCTCGCTGCCGTTCCGCCAGGATGAGATTGGCGCCCGTTGAGGGTTTCGAGGCTGCCGCAGCGCGCTGTCACGGCGATGGCCGGAGGACAGGCGCATGAATGCAGCAGCACTCAGCACCATTCGTGATTCGGGCCTGCATCACTGCGTCGCGCTTCCTCCCCCTCGCGCGCCTGTTATAGCGGCTGTCGCGGCGGCGCGGTTATAGTCCCGCGCCACGACGGAGACCGCTCTGTCCCACTTCTGGAACTTCGTTACCGATTTCGGGGATACGGCGGTTACGCTGCCGCTGGCAGCCCTGATGTTGTCTTTTCTGCTCGTCTCGGGCTGGCGACGCGCCGCGTTCTCGCTGGCGATCGCGCTCGCCGCCTGTGGCGTTGCGATCGGGCTTGCCAAGCTGGCGCTCGAATCCTGTGGCCAGCCCCTGCTGCACACCGCGATCAGCAGTCCAAGCGGCCATGCCGCCGTCAGCACCACGGTCTATGGCTCGCTCGCCATGCTGTTCGCCGACAATGCGACGTCCGGCCGGCGCTGGATCCCGATCGCCGGCGCTGGCTTGCTTCTGGCCGGCATTGCATTGTCGCGCGTC
>CAZQLF010000085.1:0-8625 GCA_964594035.1 uncultured Rhodospirillaceae bacterium
GCTCGCCGACGAGACCGCCGACGGTTGGCAAGCGGCCCTCGACCTCATCATCGAATCCGAGCACGGCGCGGATTCCTCCGCCTATCTGGTGACGCCGAGCCGCGCGGTCGCCGAAGCGGCCATTGCCGCGTTCCCGCAGCATTGGAGCCGGATGGGCGAACAGCGCCGCAGCTACTCCGAAGCGGTTTTGGCAGGCCCGCGCGGCGGCGTGCTGCTCACGGCCGATCTCCAATCCGCTCGCGACTTCGTCAACGACTACGCGCCCGAGCATTTGCTGATCCTGGGACGCGAGCCGTTCGCGCATATGGAGCAGATCCGCAACGCCGGCGAGATTCTGCTCGGCGGGCATACGCCCTTTACCCTGGGCAATTTCGTACTGGGACCCAATGCGGTGCTGCCAACCTCGGGCGCGGCGCGCACCGTCTCCGCACTGTCCGTGCATGATTTCATGAAGCGCAGCGGCGTGGGGTACGTAACGGCGGCGGCCTATGAGACGCTCGCCCCGATGGCCGAGACCCTCGCCCGCTATGAAGGGTTCGAGGGTCATGCCAATGCCGTCTCGTCCTGGCGAAAATCGCGAAACTGACGTCGTCATGGCGCGCTGATGACGAACACGCAGATTTCACCGGCACTGGTCCAATCCTATGAAGCGACGAACTATCGGATTCTTGAGCCGGCGCCGTTCACGCTGAAGATCGGCAAGCGAAGTTCCAAACTTGCCGATCTCTATCGGCGCAGCGGAGCCGGCACGGCCTGTGTTATCACCGCCTGGAATCCACGCAGCGAGGAAATGAGCAAAGCCGGGAATGACGCTGCACAGGCCCGGCTGACCGCAGAGTTGGACAAAGCGGGGCTTCGTCACCTGCCTGCTTTCGGCGCCGATCCGAACGAAAAATGGAATGGCGAGGTCAGCCTGCTGGTGCTGGGTGCATCGCGCGCGGAGGTCGAAAATCTCGGCCGCAGCTATGGTCAGAACTGCATCGTCTGGGCGGAAGCCGACGCGGTGCCGCGGTTGATATTTTTGCGCTGATTCAGGGCGAATGGTGGGCGCTGCAAGGATTGAACTTGCGACCCCTTCCATGTCAAGGAAGTGCTCTCCCGCTGAGCTAAGCGCCCGTTATTCGCGTGGGTCGCGCGCCAGATAGCATCGCATGTGCAGCAATGCAAGGCCGCGCAGATTTGTCACGCCCCTCGCCCATGGCATCGCTGGCCGGTTATGATTATCGTAGTCGCATGGCCTCCCCCCGCAGCTCTCAGCCCGCCAACGATCGCCCGCCCTATTCGCTGCGGCGACCGCCGCGCCAGACCATGCCCGTGGTTTTTGCCTCGCCCCATAGCGGCATTGATTACCCGGCTGAGTTCCTTGCCGCCGTCCGTCTCGATCCGCACAGTCTTCGTCGGTCGGAAGATGCCTTCGTCGACGAACTGTTCGCGGCAGCGCCTTCCTTCGGGGCGCCGCTGCTTTCGGCGCTATTCCCCCGCGCCTTCGTCGATCCGAACCGCGAGGCGTTGGAGCTCGACCCCCAGATGTTCGAGGACGAGCTGCCGCCCGAGGCCAACACGGATTCGCCGCGGGTCGCTGCCGGGCTCGGCATGATCGCGCGGGTGATCGCCTCGGGCGAAGAAATCTATGGCCGCAAGCTGCGCGTTTCGGAGGCGATCCGCCGCATCGAGCAATACTACCGCCCTTATCACGCCATGCTGGCCGAGTTGATCGGCGACACACAGCGGCGCTTCGGTTTCTGCGTGCTGATCGATTGCCATTCCATGCCTTCGGTCGGTAGCCCCCTCGAGCGCGATGCCGGCCGTGGCCGCGTCGACATCGTGCTGGGCGACTGCCGCGGCATGTCCTGTGCACCCCTGCTGACCGAGCGCGTCGAGACGACGCTGCGCCGCATGGGCTATGGGGTGGCGCGCAACAACCCTTATTCCGGCGGCTATGTGACCCAGTTCTATGGCCGGCCTGCTGCCAAGATTCACGCGCTCCAGATCGAGATCAATCGCGCGCTTTACATGGACGAGGCGACCCTTGCGCGCGGCCCCGGTTTTGCCCGGCTAGCCGAGGATATGGGCCGGCTGATGCGTGCCATGGGGGATATCGTCGCCGGCCTCAGCGCCGCCGCGGCGGAATGAGCGTCGTCAACGCGGCGGCCGAGCACATCACCGCCATCCAGAAGATTTACGCCCATTGGGTGCTGCACGGGCTCGCGAGCTTCGAAGAGGTGCCGCCGGAGGCGAGCGAGATGGATCGCCGGCGCCTGGCGGTGCAGGAACTGAAGCTTCCCTATCTCGTCGCCCATGATGGCGGTGAGGTCCTGGGCTTCGCCTATGCCGGTCCCTATCGCCCGCGCTCGGGCTATCGCTTCACCGTCGAAGATTCAGTCTATGTCGCGCCCGGCATCCATGGCAGGGGCATCGGCCGGCGCCTGTTGAGCGAAGTCGTCGCCCGCGCCGAGGCGCAGGGCCGCCTGCAAATGCTGGCGGTCATCGGCGATTCCGGGAATGCTGCTTCCATTGGCCTGCATGCCGCCCTCGGCTTTCGCGAGATCGGCACGATGCAGTCCGTCGGATTCAAATTTGGACGCTGGGTCGATACTGTGATCATGCAGCGCGCCCTGGGGGCCGGTGACAGCACCCTTCCCAAGGGCTGATCAGGCAACACGCACACAAAAAAAGGCCGTCCCGAAGGACGGCCTGAAGTTCTGGGAGGAAACGCCCAATGGGCGCCGCGTAGCGCGGAGAAACCGCGATAACGCAGTGCACAATATCGGCGCCAGAGCGCCAGCGTTCAAGAAGGAATTCCCTTTTTCTTTGAAATGGATAATTTGTCGCAGCTCACTGTTGCTGCAATGCAACATTAAAACTCAAACTGACATTTTTCGCCTCTCGACCGGCAGCCAGATTGGCCGAAATGGCTCTAACTGGACGGCGTGGCCCCATTTTGGGCCAGCCGCGCCTTCCGGCATTTCACCTGGTCCAGGAACCCCTGGTTCAGGGTGACGCCATCTTTGACAGCTGACAGGTATGTATCGATCCATTCGTCGGTCATGCCCGCCTTCTTGTCGTCGGCGCGGATCTGGTCGGCATTTGCCAGCTCGTTCTTCAGCTCCTGCACCTGCTCGCCGACGAACTCGATCGAGCGATCGATGCCGCCGCCATGCTCGATCGATTCATCGATCGGTTTGTGCAGGGTGCTCTCGAGAACGCCGGGCCCCATGAAGGCGTCGAGTTTGTCATAGGGCGTGATGAGCTGCGGTTGCAGATAGGAGAGATCCTTGGCGCAGTCCTGCGGTGGTGCTGGCGGCACCGGTGGGGCCGGCGGGGATTCCTCTGGCGTCGTACACGCCGACAACAGCAGCAGACCGAACGGTAGCAACCTCGTAAAATTCATAGCCTTGGTGACCATCACGCCCCTCGATTTCGAAGCCGCGCATCCTAGCGTCTGATCGCCGCGAAGTCTCAAGGGGCTGGCCGCCTTGCTGGCAGTAAACCGCCGCCGCTATAGTCACCCCCTTCCTCCGCACAGGATGCCCATGTTCACCACCCGGCCGGAAATTCTCGGCAGCTTCGGCTGCGTCGCTTCGACCCACTGGCTTGCGAGTGCCGCGGGCATGGCGGTGCTGGAACACGGCGGTAATGCCTTCGATGCAGCCGTCGCCACCGGTTTCGTGCTGCAGATCGTGGAGCCGCATCTGAATGGCCCTGGCGGCGAGGTGCCGATTCTGCTGGTGCGTGCCAACAGCGACAGACCCGAAGCGATCTGCGGCCAGGGGCCGGCGCCGGCGGGGGCCACAATCGAGCATTATCGCGACCTCGGTCTCGATATGGTCCCCGGCAGCGGGTTGCTCGCCACATGCGTGCCCGGCGCCTTCGATGCCTGGCTGCTGCTGCTGCGCGACTACGGCACCATGAGCCTTGGCGATGTTATCTCCTATGCCATCGGTTATGCAGCCAACGGCTATCCCCTTGTGCCGCGCATCGTCGAGCAAATCGATGCCGTGCGGCAGATGTTCGAAGACGAATGGGTCACCTCCGCCGAACTCTATCTCGCCGATGGGTTGCCCCAGCCCTTCAGTCTGTTCCGCAACACCGAGCTCGCCGAGGCTTATCGGCGTCTGGTCGGCGAGGCGGAAGCCGCCGGAGGAAATCGCGAGAAGCAGATCGATGCGGCGCGGCGCATCTGGTCCGAAGGCTTTATCGCCGAGACCATCGACACTTTTTGCCGTACCAACGAAGTGATGGATTCTTCGGGCCGGCGTCACCGTGGCGTGCTGCGCGGCGCCGATATGGCGAAATGGCAGGCCGCGGTCGAGGAACCGGCGGGCTTCGACTACCACGGCTATCGCGTCTTCAAATGCGGCGTGTGGAGTCAGGGTCCAGTCTTCCTGCAGCAGCTCGCCCTGCTGCAGAACTTCGACCTCGCCGCCATGGATCCGCTGGGTGCCGATTTCGTCCATACGGTGAGCGAATGCTCGAAGCTCGCCTTCGCCGACCGCGAAGCCTACTACGGCGATCCGCACTTCGTCGACGTGCCGCTGAAGCATCTGCTCGACGCGTCCTACAACCGCAAGCGTGCCGGCCTCGCGGGCAAGCGGGCATCGGATGAGCTCAGGCCCGGTGCAATTCCTGGATTCGACGGGCGGATCGTGACACCGGCCGCACACGTCTCGGGCGCGGAGACGAAAACCCGCGCGCGTGGCGCCGGCGAACCCACGGTCAAGCGCGGCGATACCTGTCATCTCGACATCGTCGACCGTTGGGGCAACATGATCTCCGCCACGCCGTCAGGCGGCTGGCTGCACAGCTCGCCGATCATTCCCGGACTTGGCTTCTGCCTCGGCAGCCGCGCGCAGATGTTCTGGCTCGAACCCGGCCTGCCGGCGAGCCTCGCGCCCGGCAAGCGGCCGCGCACCACGCTCTCGCCCAACCTCGCCTTCAAGGGTGGCGAACCCTACCTCGCCTTCGGCACGCCGGGTGGCGATTACCAGGATCAATGGAGCCTCGTCTTCTTCCTGCGCCATGTGCATCACGGTATGAACCTGCAGGAATCCATCGACGCACCAATGTTCCACAACGACCACATGCCGAGTTCGTTCTGGCCGCGCACCTGGCAGCCTGCGAGCCTGACGGCGGAAGATCGATTGCCGGCCAAGGCCGTTGCCGCGCTCCGCCGCAAGGGCCACCGGTTGGAGCTGACCGGCCCGTGGAGCCAGGGCCGGCTAACCGCTGTGGCGCGCAACAAGGGCATGCTGAAGGCCGGTGCCAATCCCCGCGGCATGCAGGGATATGCCCAAGGTCGATAATCGTTGGGCCGGTAATCACCTGCGGGTCTGGCGGCTCGCCGGACCCGTCATCCTTTCCAACATCACAACGCCGCTTCTCGGCGCTGTCGATACGGGCGTGGTTGGCCGCCTGCCCGATCCCGCACTGATCGGCGGCGTGGCCCTCGGCTCGCTCATCTTCAACTTCGTCTTCTGGGGCTTCGGCTTCCTGCGTATGGGAACCACCGGCCTCACTGCCCAGGCGCTGGGGGCGCTGGATAATGCGGAGCTGCGTGCCACCTTCCTGCGCTCCCTGGCGCTCGCGGGCGCCATCGGGCTAGCACTTGTCCTGCTGCAATCGCCGATCCATTTCCTGGCGCTGCGCTTTGTAAACAGCAGCGCGGCGGTCCGCGAGTATGCCGGCCAGTATTTCGATGTGCGCATCTGGAGCGCGCCCGCCGCCCTCGCCAACTACACGATCCTCGGTTGGTTGCTTGGCACCGGACGTACCGGCACGGCGCTGTTCCTGCAAATCGTCCTCAACGGCATCAACATCCTGCTCGCCATCCTTTTCGTGCTGGTACTGGGCTGGGGCATTCCCGGCGTCGCCGGCGCGACCCTGAGCTCGGAAGTGTTGACGGCTTGCGGCGGACTTGTCCTCGTCTTCCGCCTGCTGCCGAAAGTCGCGGTACCGCGCCTCATCGATCGCCATCGCCTGCTGCGGGTACTGCATGTGAACGCGAACATCATGGTCCGCACTCTCTGCCTGGAGGCGGCCTTCATTGCCTTCACCTTTGCTGCCGCCAGCGAGGGCGACATCCTGTTCGCCGCCAATGCGATCCTGATGAACCTGCTGACCATGAGCGCCTATGGCCTGGATGGTTTTGCCATGGCAGCGGAAATTCTGGTCGGCCGGGCGGTGGGCGCGCGCGATCGCCCCGATTTTCGCGCCGCTATCCGGGATTCGACGATCTGGGCAGCATGCCTGGCCATCCTCGGCACTGCCTTTTTCTTCATCGCCGGACCGCTCGTGATCTCGCTGTTCACCGTGCATCAGGACGTCCAGGCGCAAGCGGTGCGCTATCTGCCGTGGCTTGCCGTCTCGCCTCTGCTCGGCGTCTGGTGCTTTCAGCTCGACGGGATCTATATCGGTGCAACCCGCACCACGGAGATGCGCAACGGCATGATCATCGCGCTGGCGGGTTATCTGCTGGCCCTGTGGCTCGCCATGCCGCGATGGGGCAATGACGGCTTGTGGCTCACCTTGATGGTGTTCTATGTCTTGCGCATGGCCACCCTCGGCTTCTGGCTGCCGCGCATCGACCGCTCGCTGGCCGCCTGAAGCTGTTCAACAGGACGGAACAATGGCGAAGAAGAATCCGCTAAATCTCAACCCGCTGCAGCTCAAGACCCTGACGCTGATGCAGGCGCTGGCCAAGATCGAAGGCCATGGCCGTCCTTCGGACACACCGGGCCATGTGATCGTCACCGGGTTCCCCGGAAGGCATGGCGATCACTTCCATGTCGGCGATGCGATGGTTTCCGCCAGCGACGCGACGGGGCTGCATAACGAGGCAGCCTGGGTCGCGCTTGAGCGCAAGGGCCTGCTGAACGCGATGTTCCCCATGGCCGTCGTGCTGACACCCGAAGGTGTGGCCTATGACACGGGGCTGGCGGACAAGATCCTGCACCGCCACGGCGGGCATTGATCGATCAGGCGGCGGAGCCCCGCCGCACGTAGCCATCGAGAAAGGGCGAGCGGTAACCATCCTGGCGCCACAGGATGGGAAAGAAGCTCTCATCCATCGCCTCGTCGCCGATGCGCTTGTAGCGATTGTAGATGTAGCTGATCTCGGTCGGGTGGAAGCGCGCCTCCGAGGACATGCAGTGCGTGACCGCTGACCGGCGGGGCTTGTCGGCGCGGTTCATGTCCGAGCCGTGCCAGGTGCGCCCGTCATGGAAGGCACAGCCGCCCGCCGGCACTTCCACCGGCACCAGCTCCGGCGCCGCCAGCCCCACGGCCGCCGCGGCGTCGCACATCTCTTTGCGGTAATCGTCTGGCGCGTGGAACTGCTTGATGGGCGGCGAGACAGGCCATTTATGCGAGCCGCGCACATATTCGATGGTGCCGCCCGCGGCACTCGTGGGGTCGAGCGCGATCCAGCAGGTGGTCATGTGCGAAGGCACGATCCAGCCGGTGTAGCTATCGTCCTGGTGAAAACCCAGGGCTTTGGCGCCGGGGGGCTTCCAGATCACATTGTCCTGGGCGATGCGCGCCCCGGGCCAGCCGGCAAGCTGGGCACAAAGCCGGCCGATCTCGCCGCCCAGCACTAGGCTTGCCACCGTGTAGTCGGATTTCCACCCGTTGCAGATCTGGCGCGTGCGGTCCGCACCGTCGCGGCCCTCCTGCCAGTTCCATTCGTCGGGATAAAGGCCCGTCTCGAATTTGCCGTGAAACAGGTTCTCGAAGCGCGCTGCGACGCGATCGGCCGTTACGGCATCGATCAGTTTCGGCAGGATAAGGAACCCGTCCTCGTGGAACTGCGCGACCTGTTGGGGGCTGAGCTCGATCATGCCTTCGACTATGCCGGGCCTGGCCGAGCGAAGGCAAGCGCGAGCCCATTTGACGATCCGCCACGAACCCATGAGACTGGCGCGCCAACTCCGGGGGACGAATCCGATGGCCGATCTCGATCTCTGCTACATGCCGGCAACCGACATGGCAGCGCGCATTCGCGCAGGCAAATTGTCGCCGGTCGATCTCGTCGACAACGCCCTGGCGCGCATTGCCGAGATCAACCCAGAGCTCAACTGCTTCTGTTTCGTCTATCCCGAGGAAGCTCGCGCCAAGGCCAAGGCCGCGCATGGGGCAGTCAAGGCGGGCAAGCCGCTTGGCCCGCTTCACGGCGTGCCGTTCGCCATCAAGGATCTGACGCCCACCAAGGGCAAGCGCACCACCCTCGGCTCCTACGCCTACGAGCATAATGTACCAAACGAAGACGCCCCCATCGTCGAGGCCCTGGACAAGGCTGGCGGCATCATGGTGGGCAAGACCACGACGCCGGAATTCGCCTATTCCAGTTTCACCGAAAGCCCGCTTTGGGGCATTACCCGCAATCCCTGGGACAAGGCGCGCACGCCGGGAGGGTCATCCGGGGGTTCGGGTGCTGCCGTCGCCAGCGGTTCGGTGCCGCTGGCCGAGGGTTCCGACATGGGTGGCTCGGTGCGCATCCCCGCTTCCTTTTGCGGCATCGTTGGGCTGAAGCCCAGCTTCGGCCGGATTCCCTTCACCATCCTGCCAAGCCAGTTCGACTCCCTCTCTCATTTTGGCCCGCTGGCGCGCACCATCGATGATGCGGCGCTG
>CAZQLF010000086.1:0-8500 GCA_964594035.1 uncultured Rhodospirillaceae bacterium
TACCAGAGCTGCGCTTCGAACCCGGCCCCAACCCTGCCCGGCCGATTCGGGTGCTGCCAGGGCCCCAGGACGACTATTTCACGCCCGAGGCGCTCGACCGCTTCTTCGCCAATATTTATCGCCTGGCACCCCGCAGCGATCGCATGGGCTATCGCCTCGACGGTCCTCCCCTCACCCATGCCAAAGGCTTCAACATCGTCTCCGACGGCATCGAGATGGGGGCAATCCAGGTGCCGGGCGATGGCAAGCCGATCCTGCTGATGGCCGACCGGCAATCGACCGGCGGCTATCCCAAGCTGGGCTATGTGATTCGCGCCGACCTGCCGCGCCTCGCCCAGTGCCGCGCCGGCGAGACCCTCCGATTCGAAAGAGCCACTATCGATGTCGCGCGAAGCGAGCTGTTCGCGGCACTCAGCGAGGTTCGGGGCACAATGGCCCGCGCCCACGCTTTCGGGCTTTCCAGCGAATTCCTTTTGTCGCAGAATCTGATCAGCGGCGCGCGGAGCATGGCGGACGAGGCCTGAGGCCTGTCAGTAAGTCTATCAGCCGGACCGGAACCAATCGCGCGCGCTGGGGTTCCCTGCCAAGGCCGGCAGCCGCAGGGTGCAAGGTGGCAGAATGAGCGAACCGCCGAACGTCACACCTGCGATCTACGCGGTGGTGCGGTTGCGCGATGGACGCTTTGCCGTGGAAATGACCAAACCCGGCGAGACCACCGTGTCAGTCAAGCCCTTCTGGACCGAGAAAGAGGCTGAGGAATGGATCGAGGTCGAAAAACGGCGCGCTTGGAGCGATAATGGCTAGGGTTTTGCCTTTACCTTCCCTTAACGGCGCCCGCCTCGCCAATACCCGTCCGATTTGGCAAGATCAGGCGGCAATTCACCCGAACGATGGAGAAGCGAATGTCGAAATGGCGTAAAGCAACCAGGCCCGCCATAGCGGTCGCCTGCCTGACCCTGATCGCCGCCTGCTCCCAATACGACATCTTCGGCACGCGCCGGGACATCGTCGTCGATCAGCCGGCTGGCCAGTCGTTCATGTCGATGGAGACGACCTCCGGCAAGGTCCTGACCACGCCGAATGGCATGACCCTCTACACGTTTGACAAGGACACCGCCGGCACCTCCACCTGCTATGGCGACTGCGCGCAGAACTGGCCGCCCCTCCTCGGCGGTCCGGACTCCAAGGAAGCCGACTTCCTGACGCTGACCACGCGCACCGACGGAACCAAGCAGTGGGCGGCCCAGGGCAAGCCACTCTATACGTTCATCCAGGACAAGAAGCCCGGCTCGGTGAAGGGCGACAATTACAACAACGTCTGGCATGTGGTGAAAGTCCAGTAGAAGCCAGCGCCAGCCGAGGCTTTATCCATCGCCCGCCCTTCTGATTGAAGGGCGGGCGATTGCGTCTGTGCCTTTGCCGGGCGCTGTGCTTGACTTTCCCCCACTTTGGCTTCATTGGCTGCACGCTACAAACGCCAGCGCGCCGGAGCCTCCTTCCAACCCGCCCATGCTCATTCTTGGCCTCAGCCCCACGAGCCATGACGCGACGGCTTGTCTTTTCGACGACTATCGTCTGCTGGCCGCCGTGTCGCAGGAGCGGATGACCCGCCGCAAGTCCGACGGCGGCGGCGTGCCCCACGAGGCCATTGCGGAATGCCTGACGATTGCGGGCGTGCGGCGCGAGGCCATCGACGCGGTTATCACCAACCGCAGCCTTTTTCCGGAAACCTATTACCGGCATTTCACCGGTTATCGCTGGGCGAAGGCAAGGCTGCGCTCGGCGCTTGGCGTTCCGAAAACCAAGTATCTCGACGCGGAATGCAACCGCTACCAGCGCACCGACACGCTCGCCATGTTCGACGCCAGGCGCTTCCTCGCCGATCACGGATTTCGTGCCGGCGCGGATCTCTCCTTCTGCAACCATCATCTGGCCCATGCGCTGCCCTGCCTGTTCCACACCGACTGGCCGGAGGCGCTGCTCTATACGGCCGATGGAATCGGCGACAACACGCAGTATTCGATCCGCTTGTTTCGCGAGGGCAAGATCGAGACGCTGTTCGGCGGCGATGAGCGCTTGCTTGTCCCGCGCAAGGTCGATGGGCTGGGCGAGGCCTATGGCATGGCGACGGCAGCGCTGGGCTTCATGCGCAACCGCCATGAAGGCAAGCTCACGGGCCTGGCGGGCTACGGCAAACCAGTCCTCTACGATGCCATGGCCGCCCATTTCCGTGTCGACGAGCAGGGGCTGATCGACAGCGACTTTGCCGATTATCAGGCGATGGAGCACTTCATCGTCGAGGCCTGCCAGAGCGTCTCGCGCGAGGATGCGGCGGCATCCATCCAGCGCTTGCTGGAGGACGTCATTCTGAAGGCCGTCGGGAAAATCCTGGCGCTACATCCGCGCCGTTTCCTGGGTCTGGCAGGCGGCGTCTTTGCCAATGTACGGCTGAACCAGCGCCTGGCCGAGGAGCTGCCGGTCGAGGAGATCTTCGTCTTTCCCGCCATGGGCGATCAGGGCCAGCCCTATGGCTGCGTGCTGGAATTCCTGCTGCGCCGCGACGGAATGGAGAGCTGGCTGTCCCATCGCCAGCGCATGGAAACGCTCTATTTCGGCCGGGATTTCGGGAGCGGCATCGATGAGCGGTTTACCCGCGATGCGACGTTCCGGCAGGTATCGGCGACGCCCGTCAAGGCAGCCGCCGAGCTGCTGCAGCAGGGCCGCATCGTCGCCATCTACAGCAAGGCGATGGAGTACGGGCCGCGCGCACTGGGTGCGCGCTCGATCATGGCGGCACCGGTGAAGGCCGAGATCAACCAGACGCTGAACGACCGTCTCGAACGCAGCGAGTTCATGCCGTTTGCTCCTGTGGTGATGGACCAGGATGCCGATACGGTGTTCGATCTCGGCCCCGCAAAGCGCTATGCCGCGCGCTTCATGACCATCACCTGCCGCGTCCATGATGGCTGGCGAGAGCGCATTCCCGCTGTGGTGCATGTCGATGGCACGGCCCGGCCCCAGGTGGTGGAGCGCGCGCAGAACCCGCTCTATTACGATATTCTTGCTGCCTACAAGGCCCGTACCGGCCTGCCCGTGCTGGTGAATACCAGCTTCAATGTGCATGAAGAGCCGATCATCAACAGCCCGGACGAGTGCGCCAAGGCGCTCGCCGACAAGCGGATCGACTTCGTGGTGACCGAACGCGGCGTCTACGGTCTCGCCGGCTGATCGCTATCCCCGGCGCTTGAAGTACTGAACCGCGCGCTCGTGTTTTATCGCGGCTTCGCGGCTGTTGAAGGTGCCGAGATTGCGGCGCTTGCCGGTTTTGGGGTTCTTCTTGCGCGAGAGCAGGCGGTACTGGCCCGACGCGAGTTTGCGGATCATCGCAACCTCCTTGCGGCGCTTGCAGGCTGAATTGGAAACTGTGCTAAGGGATAATGGTTCCATGGCCCCAGCCCGATAGGCCGACCATTCCTGCCGTCAGTATCCCCTCGCCCCTCATCCTTATCGTCATGGGCGTCGCCGGCGCGGGCAAGACGACCATCGCCAAATTGCTGGCCGAGGCCCTGCATTGCCCCTTTCTCGAAGGGGACGACCTGCACCCGCCGTCCAATATCGCGAAGATACGGCGCGGCGTGCCGCTCGACGACGCCGACCGCCTGCCTTGGCTGAAGGCAATCGCCGCGGCGATCGACGCGTGGCAATCGCAAGGGAGCGGCGGCGTGGTGACCTGCTCGGCGCTCAAGCGCCGCTACCGCGACATCCTGACCGGCCAGCGCCGTGGCGCCAGACTGGTCTATCTGCACGGCTCGAAGGAATTGATCGGCGCGCGACTCGCCGCCCGTCACGGCCACTTCATGCCCGCTGCCCGTATGGATAGCCAGTTGGCGGCCCTGGAAGGGCCGGGGCCGGATGAAAATCCGATCACGGTTGATGTCGCTGGCGAGCCCGACGCAATCCTTCGCGCCATTCTGGACGGCCTGAGAAAATTGGCAAAATAAAAGGCGGCGGAGACTTCAAGCCTCCGCCGCCTGGCGAGGATCGGTCAGCGCAGCGCGCCGGTACGCATGAAGCCCTGCTGGCCATTGGCCTCGACATGGCTCCATTCGCCGTTGACATCCAGCACCCGCACCTGAGCGCCAGCATTCACCACCGTGATGATTGCGGCGTTGCTGTCGGGCTGGACTGTCACGGCGGCGCCATCTGCCGTTACCGTCCTCACATCGGGATAGCCGTTGCTGCTGTAAGTGGGATAGCCCGCATTGTTATATCCGCTATATGTGGGATAGCCGGCATTGTTGTAGCCGCTATACGTCGCCACCACGTGCCACTGGCCATCGATGTTGTTGCCGTAGGCATCGCCCGGGCCATGGTCATTGAAGTAGGTATAGAGCGGCAGGCCGTTGGACGTCGCCCACTGCGTCTGCCCGTCGGCACGTTGAATGATCGTAAGTCCGCCCGAGGCGGTAGCCCCGCCCGGCGCATAGAACGGCGGCCAATACTGGGCGCACTGGTCATAACAGTTCGAACGGCCCGGCGTGTCGCGGTCGAAGACATAGACCGTCATGCCGCTCGCGGTTGTGAGCACGGTTCCCGCAGGCGCCGACACGTAAGTCGGGGCATAGGGAGCCGGCGTGGTGTAAGTGGGGGTACTGTAAGTGGGGGTGGGGGCCACCGTCTGCTGAGGCGCTACATAGCTGCTCTGTTCGGGCGCCGGGCCGGCGCAGGCGGCCAACAGAGCGAGGCTGGAGACGGCCAGCATCGGCTGCCACAGCGATGATTTTCGCGGCATCGGAATCTCCATAACGTAGCCGAACATTCCGTCGGCAATTCGGATTACGTCAGGAATAACCCCGAAAACGCTTTTTGGTTCTCGCCTTCCGGCGGTGTCAGCCAGCGCCCAGAATGGCGCGCCGGCGCGCCTGGCTTTCCGCCGGCCACAGCGATTTAAGGTCGTAATAGACCTCAAAGCCAGGCTGGTCTTTCGGCAACCCGACCCAGGGCAGTTTCGAACGCGTGAAGATATGCACGTCCGGCGGCAGCAGCGAGGCGTCGTCCAGCGTGCCCACCCGCACAAAGCGCAGTGCGGGCCGGCGGCCATAGTCGCTCCAGAGCGCCGTCTGGCAGACAGGACAGCGATAGATCTCGTGCGGACGGCCGCTGTCGGTCGGCATGTTGACCGGCTGCAGCTTGCCGGAGAGAAGCTCGATTCTGTCGGTTTCGATCAGCGCGTTCAGCACGAAGGCGCTGCCCGTCTGGCGCTGGCAATCGCGGCAATGGCAACAATGGACAAACATCGGCGTGCTCTTCAATCGGTAACGCACGGCGCCGCAGGCACAGCCGCCTTCCAGAGCCTTGGCCATGACAAATCTCCTTGGGTTAGGCGGGGACGATAGCAGAAGGCAAATGTGGGGGCGTGACGTTTACAGCCGTACCGGCTTCCATCATGCTGGCGCGGCAAACAAGCGACCGGGAGAAGGATCATGCTGGAGAAGGGAAAGAGCTATCTCATCACCATATGGGCCGATATCGAGAGGCCCGTCGAATGGCATCACGCCAAGGTGGTGGATACCCATGATTCGATGGCCAAGATCAGTCATGACGGCAAGACCGTGGTGATCAACCTCGCTTCCCGCGCCTTCATCTCGGCGGTGGAGGAAAAGTAGCGCTTCGGCCATCGCGTGAAGACCTAGCGCTTCAGCACCGCTTTCCTGATCCAGGCCTCGACCGTAGCGAGTACGAAGGCGTCGACCTCCGCCTGGGAGCGGCTCGCCTTCTTCGGCACCTTCAACGAGTGATCGGCCTCCTCCACCGGGCAAAGCTCGACCGGGGTTTTCAGGCGTTTCAGGATGGGGCGCAGCTCATCGGGCGTGCCGAAGGCGTCCCTGGCGCCCTGTATGAACAGCATGGGCTCGCGGATCGATGGCAGGTGGGCATCGCGCAGCTGCTCCGGCTTGCCCGGCGGATGCAGCGGATATCCCAGGAAGACGAGCCCCGCGATATCGACGCCGCCTTTGGCCGCAACCTGCGAGGCGATGCGCCCACCCATGGACTTGCCGCCGATGACGAGCTTGCCCTCAAGGCTGCGGAAATTCCCGGCGCAATAGGCTTCGATGACCTTGCGATAGCAAAGCTCGAGCGTGTCGTTGCGGTCGGGAATCTTCCGTCCGATCTCGGTGTAGTGGAAGTTGAAGGTCAGGCAGCCGATGCCCCGCGCCGCGAGATCGGTCGCGATGTGGACCATGAATTTGCTGGTTTGGTTGGCACCCGCACCATGGCCCAGCACGATCGAGACCGGCAACCTGCCGGTTCTGGCCGGCGCATAGGCCAGCGCCGTGACCTTGTCCGTTGCGCTGATCGAGACCTTGGTTGCCGTGGCCATGACCTTCCTCGTTCGCAGTACCGATTGTCGCGCGGCCCATTGGACGATACTCATAACCGGGCCGCAAGCCGCAGCGGACTTGGCGCTGCAAATGGGGGGACATGGAGGACCGCATGAAAGCGCGCATCGACTGGGTCAAGGATCTGACGTTCACGGGCGAGAGCAACAGCGGCCACGGCATCGTCATATCCGCGCCGGGCCCAGGCGGCGCTCCAACCGTGGCCCCTTCACCGATGGAATATGTGCTGCTGGGCACCGGCGGCTGCACGGCAACGGATGTCATCCTGATCCTGCAGAAAGGGCGCCACAACGTGCAGCGCTGCGAAGTGACCCTCGATGCCGACCGCGCCGCGGCCGATCCCAAGGTGTTCACCAAAATCCGGTTTCACTTCAAGATCACCGGTAAAGGGCTGTCGCGAGAGGTGGTCGACCGCGCCATCAAGCTGTCGGCGGAGAAGTACTGCAGCGCCTCGATCATGCTGGCCAAGACAGCCGAGATCACCCACGATTTCGAGGTCGTCGAGGCGGCCTGACGATTTCTTCTATGGGTGCTTTATCGCCTGCCAGCGCCGGGCAATGAGCGAAATCAGCCGCAGCGATTCTTCCGCCCCGTCCGCGGCACCCTTTTCGAAGTCGCCCTCGATCCGGCCCATCTGGTTGGTCACATGGGCGATGCACAGCACCGGCTTGGTCCGGGCTTTGGCAAAGGCATAAAGCGCGGCTGCTTCCATCTCGACGGCGAGGATACCTTGCTGGCGCGCAGCCTCGATCGCCGCAGCAGTTTCACGGAACGGCGCATCGGTCGTCCAGGAGGCACCCGTTCGCACCGGGAACTCGCCGCCGGCCAGCGCTTCCTCTGCGAGTTTCACCAGGCTGACTTCGGCGTGACTGAACTCTGCAGGCGGCTGATAGTGGTAGCTCGTGCCCTCATCGCGCAGCGCGCGGTCGATGATGATGAAGTAGGGCGGATCCTGGACGGGCAGGATCTGGCCGGCGGAGGTGATGCTGAGCAGAAGTTCGCAGCCCGAGGCAAAGAGCTCCTCCGCGATCAGCGTGGCAAAAGACGCACCCACGGCGCAGCCGATCATGCCGTATTCGATGCCATCCTGCTCAAACGCGACGAGCTCGGTGTGATAGCAGGCCCAGCCGTCATGGGCCCGGCCGGCATGTTTCTTGCGGACTTGGCGCACCATGTCGCCATCGGGATCGAGGAGGCAAACACGTGGGATAGGCGCAAGCGCAATGCCCTTTTGACGGCGCGCTTCGCGCAGGAGTGCTTCCGGCGTGAAGACGGACTTCTCTGCCGCGTCCTTGTTGCCCAGGATCGGCGCAGTACCGTCTGTCTCGGTTTCCCGTCTCGCCATCGTTGCTACGCGGTCTTTTCCTTCCGCTCTTCCATGGCCAGGGTGACGTTTTCCCGCAGGCCAAGACGGACGAGGGATGAGTTCGTGGTCAAGAAGGCGTCCTGCTAGGACCGTGAACTGGCCCGCTATTGGTGCCGCAACCGCTCACACCCAGGCAATCCGATTTTCTTTGGTTTGCCGGACCCCAGCACGAGCATCGAACACGAATTCTAAGGGATATCCGGCAGAAGAGGCCCGGCGGCCATGGGCATTGATGGTCATACGCTATCCAACCACGGGCTATTGCTGGGTCGGCGGCACGCCGGCAAAGCGACGGTCCTCGCCATGGCTTTGCTGCTCTTCGGGTGCACCACGAAAGGCGCCGATCGGTCCGACCCAGCTCTCTCCCAACCCGTGGCGGCGCCGCAACCGGTGGGATACCTGAAGATCCTGGACGATCGCGCGATCTTTCCTATTACCGGCGTAAAAAAGGTCACCCTCGACGCATTTCCGGCCTCTCCATTCAGCTACACGGAAAGCTACGACATCTATGCTCGCAATCAGTACGTCCAAATAGAGCGAACCATTTCGGGTTCCATCCAGGGCGATACCGCTGGATCGGACATCACCATAACGTTTCGCATATTGACCGATACCCGCACGTCCATTCCAGCGGGCTACATAAGCAGCCTGGGTGATTCCCGGCCACTCTCCGGCATCACGGTGGTTGTCGGCTATAGCCGTCTCGGCTGGCCGAAGACAATCCGTGGAACGG